>QHSB01000420.1 GCA_003220335.1 Candidatus Rokuibacteriota bacterium | reverse complement strand
GCGGAGGTGGCCATGCGTGCCATCGCGCTCGCACTCCTGCTCGCGGCATCCCTCATCGTCGGTCTCACGTTGCCCGCGCCGGCCCAGGCTCCGAAGTACGGCGGCGTGCTCACCGTCCACCCGCTCACGGCGCCGCCGAGCCTGTCGCCGCACGAGGAGTCGACGATCGCCACCGTGCAGCAGGTGAGCGCGTGCTACTCCAACCTCGTCTACTTCGACCCGCCGAAGCGGCAGGAGAGCCTCGAGACGGTCATCCCCGAGCTGGCCGAGAAGTGGTCGTGGCAGGACAACTACCGCAACCTCGTGTTCCTGCTGCGCCGAGACGTCAAGTGGCACGACGGCAAGCCGTTCACGTCACGCGACGTCAAGTACACGTTCGACATGGTGCGCGGCGCCGCCGACGCCGACGCCAAGCTGCGCATCAACCCGCGCAAGCTCTGGTACGAAAACGTCGAGGCGATCGAGGCGCCCGATCCGCACACCGTGGTCTTCCGGCTCAAGCGGCCCCAGCCCTCGCTCCTCCTGCTGCTCGCCTCCGGCTACTCGCCCATCTACCCGGCCCACGTGCCGCTCGCCGACCTCAAGACGACGTGCGTCGGCACCGGTCCGTTCAAGCTCAAGGAGTACCGGCCGGGCGAGTTCGTGGAGTACGTGAAGAATCCGGACTACTTCGTCAAGGGCCGGCCGTATCTCGACGGCGTCAAGTGGATCCACATCAAGGACCGCTCGGCGCAGATCGCCGCGCTGCAGGCCGGCCAGCTCGACGTCGGCGGCAGCGGCTGGAACAAGGCCAACGCGGAGACGGCCAAGAAGGGCAAGCCCGAGCTGATCGTCACCGAGAACGACTCCAACGTGAACGACAACGTGCTCGTCAATTTCAAGCGCGCGCCGCTCAACGACGCGCGCGTCCGGCGCGCCATCAACCTGGCGCTCGACCGGAAGGCCTACCTGGTGGGCCCGCGCCTGGGCGCGGCGACGTTCGGCGGCGCCATGCAGCCGCGGCCCACCGGCGTGTGGGGACTGCCGCCGGCCGAGGTGGCCACGCTGCCCGGGATGGGCGATCCGGTGAAGCAGAAGGCGGAGGCCCGGACGCTGCTCGCCGCCGCGGGGTTCGGTGCCGGCAATCCGATGAAGCTCACGGTCAGCACGCGCGCGCTCTCCATCTACGTCGACACCGCCTCCTGGATGGTGGACCAGCTCCGCCAGGTCGGCATCGACGCCGTCCTCGAGCAGATCGAGACCGGCGTGTGGCATCCGAAGATGACACGGCTCGATTTCCAGGTCGCGCTGAACCTCACCGGCACCGCCGTCGACGATCCCGACGCGATGCTCTTCGAAAACTTCCGCTGCGGCTCGCAGCGCAACTTCTCGGGCTACTGCTCGGAAGAGATCGACCGGCTGATGGTCGAGCAGTCGCAGACGCTCGATCGCGCCAGGCGGCTGAAGCTGGTGAACGAGATCGACCGCAGGCTGCAGGCGGATGGCGCGCGCCTGATCCTGGGCTGGGGCAAGCAGTACGCCGTGCACTGGCCGCGCGTGAAGGCGTATCCGCAGCACGAGAACTCGATTTTCAACGTGAGCCGCTTCCAGGACACCTGGCTGGACAAGTAGGCGGGCCGTCGCGTGCGCGGCTACGTCACCAAGCGGCTCCTGATCGCCGTCGTCACCCTGGTGGGGATGTCGATGGTGATCTTCGTGCTCATGCGCCTGGCGCCGGGGAACATCGTCGACATCCTGTTCGAGTCCGCCGGCTACGTGGACCAGGCGGACAAGAAGCAGCTCGAGCGCGAGCTGGGCGTGGACCGCCCGCTCGTCGTGCAGTACGCGCGCTGGATGGGCGAGGTGGCGCGCGGCGACCTCGGCAAGTCGTACCGCTACGACATGCCGGCGTGGAAGATCATCAAGCCGCGGCTGCCGGTCACGCTCGAGCTGGCGTTCCTGGCGCTGCTCTTCTCGATCCTGCTCGGCGTGCCCTTCGGCGTCCTCAGCGCGGCGCGCCAGGACCGGCCGCTCGACTACGTGCTGCGCGTGCTGTCGCTGGCCGGCCTCTCCATGCCCGCCTTCTGGCTCGGGATGATCATCATCCTGGTCTTCGTGCGCTCGCTCGGCTGGATGCCGTCCATCACGTACGTCTCGCCGCTCGTCGACCTGAAAGCCAACCTCTGGCAGTTCGCCGT
Source organism: Candidatus Rokuibacteriota bacterium (assembly GCA_003220335.1). GTDB lineage: Bacteria > Methylomirabilota > Methylomirabilia > Rokubacteriales > CSP1-6 > AR12. The sequence continues at coordinate 802 of QHSB01000420.1, read as the reverse complement.
GCCCGCGCTCGCGGTGGGCTATCGCTCCTCGGCGCTCATCATGCGCATCACACGCTCGGCGATGCTGGAGGTCCTGCGCGAGGACTACATCCGCACCGCCTGGGCCAAGGGCCAGCGCGGGACGCTCGTGGTGTGGCGGCACGCGCTCAAGAACGCCTCGCTGCCCGTCATCACGGTGGTCGGCATCGAGTTCGCGTTCCTGATCGGCGGCCTCGTCGTCACCGAGACCGTCTTCAACCTGCCCGGCGTCGCGCGCTACCTCGTCGATGCCATTCAGCTCCGAGACTATCCCGTCGTGCAGAACCTCACGATGTTCATCGCCGTCGTGGTCGTGCTGGCGAACCTGGCCGTGGACCTGCTCTACGCGTGGGCCGACCCCCGCATCAAGTACGAGAAGGCGTGATGGCGCAGGTACGCGCGTTCGACGTCGTCACCGCGCCGCAGATCCTCCCCGCCGAGCGTCCGCGCGGCTCGACGCTGGGGCGGTTCATCCGCAAGAAGCCGCTCGGGGCGGCCGGCGGCTTCCTCGTGCTGGTGCTCGTCGCCACCGCGCTGCTCGCCGGCGTGCTGGCCACCCACGATCCCGTGCGCACCTCCGGCACCGTGCTGGTGGCGCCCGGCGCGGACCACTGGCTCGGCACCGACAACCTCGGCCGCGACCTCTACAGCCGCATCGTCCACGGCTCGCGCATCTCGCTGCTCGTCGGGCTGGCCTCGACGCTGATGGGGACGGTCGTCGGCGGGCTCATCGGCCTGCTCTCCGGCTACGCCGGCGGCAAGACCGATCTGCTGAGCCAGCGCG
>QHSB01000419.1 GCA_003220335.1 Candidatus Rokuibacteriota bacterium | reverse complement strand
AAGAAGGGGCGGTTGGGCACGTGGTACGCGGGATTGAGCTCGCCCCGCACGATGTCGCCCGGCTTGAAGTCGACGAAGCGATAGGCGCCGGTGCCGACCGGGCGCAGATTGGCGGGGGCCTCGCGCGATTTCGCGCCCTTGAACGGCTCGAACACGTGCTTGGGAATGAGCATGCCGCGGGCCCCGCAGAATGCGTCGGCCCAGAACGGCGTCGGCCGCTTGAACACGACCTTGACGGTGTGGGCATCGAGCTTGTCCACCCGTTCGATGTCGCGGTACGTCGCGAGCGTCCAGGCGGAGGTCGCCGGGTCGGCGGCGTACTCCCAGTTGAAGACGACGTCGTCGGCGCTGAACGGTTTGCCGTCGTGCCAGGTGACGCCTTTCTTGAGACGCCACACCACCGAGGTGCCGTCGCGCGCGACGCCGCCGTTGTCGACGCTCGGCAGCTCGGCCGCGAGGATCGGCACCACGCCGCCATCGGGATCGAAGCCCGCCAGCGGCTCGTAGAAGATGCGCGCGGCGTCCTGGTCCTTGGTGCCCGTCGCGAAATGCGGGTTCAGCAGCGTCGGCGCCTGCCACCAGAGGACCTTCAGCGGCCCGCCGCCGCCGCGCCGGCTCGGCGTGAAGCCCGGGCGTGGCTGCGCGTGAGCGGCGATGGGTCCGAGCATCTGTGCGGCGAGCGGCGCCGTGACGCCGAGGCCCGCCAGCAGGCTCACGAAGGCGCGTCGGGACAGCCGACCGCGCCGAACGTCGGCAACGAGCGCGCGGAGCTCGCGCTCGCTCACTGCGCGGCGAGCATGCGCACGGCGACGTCGATCGCCTCGATCATGCTCTCGGGGTTGGCGATGCCTTTCCACGCGCGGTCGAAGGCGGTGCCGTGGTCGACGGAGACGCGCAGGAACGGCAGGCCGACGGTCACGTTGACGCCCGACAGTCCCGTCCAGCGCTTCGTCGCGTCGTCGTACGTGAAGCCGACTGTCTTGACCGGGATGTGGCCCTGGTCGTGATACATGGCGACGACGATATCAAATTCGCCGCCGCGCGCACGCGAGAACAGGGTGTCGGCGGGCAGCGGACCGATGACGCGCAGGCCCTCGGCGCGCGCGGCCTCGATGGCGGGCACGATGGCCGTCTTCTCCTCGTCGCCGAAGAGCCCCTCCTCGCCCGCGTGCGGGTTCAGTCCCGCCACCGCGATGCGCGCGTCGCGACGGCCGAGGCCGAGCATCGTCGCGTGCGCGAGCCGGATCGTCTTCAGCACGCGCTCGCGCGTCACCAGATCCGGCACGCGGCGCAGCGCCACGTGCGTGGTGACGTGGATCACGCGCAGCTCTCTGCCCATCAGCAGCATCGCGTAGTCCGCGGTGTTCGACAGCCGCGCGAGGATCTCGGTGTGGCCGGTGTGCGGCATGCCGGCCGCCGCCAGCGCCTCCTTGTTGATGGGCGCCGTCACGATGCCGTGGATCTCGTGCGCCTGCGCCAGCGCCACCGCGCGCTCGACGTAGTCGTAGGCCGCCTTGCCGGCGGCGGCGCTCACGGCCGCGCGCGGCAGCGAGGCCATGTCCACGTTGCCGAGGTCGAGGACCTCCAGCGTGCTGTCGGCCCAGCGGCAGTCGGCCACGCGCTTCACGGCGTGCAGCGTGAGAGGCGAGGCGACGAGCGCGAGCGCCGCGCTCATCGCGGAGGCCGCGCCGATCACGACGGGGCGGCTGTCGCGGCGCACGGCGGGCTCGGCGCCGGCGCGCGCGATGATCTCGGGGCCCACGCCGGCGGGATCGCCCATCGTCACGCCCAGGATCGGCTGCTTCATGCCACGGCCTCCCGCACGAGGCTGACGAAGAGGTCCGGCTCGCCGAAGCCGCCGGCCTTGGTGACGACAGCCAGCGGCTGGCGGCCCGGTGCGCGCAGGCGGCCGAGCGCCAGCCCCGGACGCGGGGCGCCCTCGAGGTCCAGACGCTCGGCGCCGAGCGCGTGATAGAGGGCGACGAGCGTCTCGCCGCCGGTGACGATCGCGACGTCGATGCGCTCGGCGTCGAGCCGGGCGCGCGCCTGCGCGGCCAGCTCGGCGACGGCGCTCGCGCGGTCGGCCTGCGGCGCGTCGGGCGTGGCCAGGACCATCAGCCCCGCGTCGCGCGCGGCCTCCACCTGGCGGCGCGTGGCGGGATGCTGACTGCCGGCGACGATGAGCCAGCGCTCGCCCGCGGGCGGATCGACGCGGGCCGCCGCCAGGCCGAGCCTCCGCGCGAGCGCCAGTGCGAGGCCGGCTGCGCCCACGAGCAGCGGCGGCGCGTCGAGCTCGAGCACGGCCTCGATGAGCACGTCGAGGTCGGCGTCGGTCTCGGCGTCCGCGACGATCACCATGCCCGCGAGCCGGACGAGGCGCGCCGCCAGCGGGCTGCCGCCCTCCCGCACGCGCCCGAGGGGGATCCAGGCGAACGGCCGGTCGAGCTGGGGGCGCAGCAGGTCCACGATGTTCGACGTGCCGGCCGCGCGCGGGAAGGTCGGATCCTCGGCGATCGGCGTCTCGGCGACGGGCTGCGCGCCGACGAGCAGCACGCGCTCGACGACGACGCGGTGCTCGGCGGGCAGGGCGGGACACACCAGCGCGCCGGGGGAGGACGTCGCGCGCAGCAGCGCGTCGATCTCGGCGCCGATGGGGCCGCGCAGCGTGGAGTCGATCTTCTTGAAGAAGCGCGTGCGCGCGAGGTTGCGCGCGACCCCGCTCACACGGCGCGCGGCGTCTACCGGATTGAGGGCGCGGCTCTCCGTGTCCACGACGCCGACCGGCGCGTGCAGCGGGGGGTCCGGCCAGACGGTCACCGGCACCGGGCCGCGCGCGGCGAAGAGCGCGCCGGTGTCACACGCGCCGGTGAGGTCGTCGGCCACGATCGTGAGCGGCAGGTGTGCGGCGGGACTCATCGGGGGCTCCCACTATAGAGGTATACTTGCGAGGATTTCAATGCCACGGAAGATCCCGTTCGTCTTCGCGATCGTCCTCGTTCTGGCCGCCGTC
>QHSB01000418.1 GCA_003220335.1 Candidatus Rokuibacteriota bacterium | reverse complement strand
CGCGCGGCGGCTGCGCCAGGACCCGCGCACGTCAGGGGTGCCGATCATCGCGGTTTCCGCGCTGGCCCGCTCGCAGGAGCGCGAGTCGGCGCTGCACGCGGGGTGCGATGCCTACGTGGCCAAGCCGTTCACGCCGGACGAGCTGGCGCGGCTGATGGCGACCACCCTCGAAACGCAGGACGTGGGTGCGCGATGAGCCCCACCCAGGCCGCGCGCATCCTCGTCGTCGAAGACAACGCCGACACCGCCGCCCTCCTGCGCGACCTGCTCGAGGGCGAGGGCTATGAGGTGGAGACCGCGGTAACGGGCGAAGCGGCCTTCGAGGCCCTTGCGGCGGCGCCCGACATCGACCTCATGGTGCTCGACCTCATGCTACCCGGCATGAGCGGCTACGAGGTCATCGAGCGGCTGCGCGCGCAGGCTGAGCTGTCCGACCTGCCGATCCTCGTGCTCAGCGCGCTCGGCAGCGCCTCGGCACGCGTGCGCGGTCTGCGCGAGGGCGCCGACGACTACATGACCAAGCCGTTCCTGCCCGAGGAGATCGTCGCGCGCGCGCGCACGCTGGTCACGCGGCGGCTCCTGGCGCGGCGCACGGGTGAGCTGGAGGCGCTGAGCCGCATCGCGCAGGCCGCGCTCACCGCGCCCAGCCCCGAACTGCTGCTCTTCCGGCTCGTCGAGATCGTGGTGGAGGTGTTCAACGCCGACGTCGCCGTCATCTACATGCTGGACGAGGCGCGCGCCGAGCTGCGCCCGCGCGCGGCCGTCGGCCTGCCGCCCGGCGTCGAGCCGGCGCCGATCCCGATGGGCGTCGGCGCGGTGGCCACGGCCATCGCCACCCGCGAGCCCGTCCTCATCTCCGACGGTGCCGCCGGCGCGGGCGAGCCGCTGACGCGCCGCGAGGCGTTCCGCTCGGTGATGGTGGCGCCGCTCGTCGTGGCCGGCTCGCCCATCGGCGTGCTGGAGGTCGCGTGCCGGACGCGGCGGCTCGGCGGCCGCGCCGACCGGCTGCTGCGCATCGTGGCCGACCGCGCCGCGGTGGCCATCGAGCACGCGCGCCTCGAGAACGAGGCACGCGAGCTGGCCGACGTCGTGCGGCGCATCGGCGAGGGCGTGGTGGTCGCCGACGGCGACGACCGCATCGTGTTCGCCAACCGCGCCTTCCACGAGATGATCGGCGCCAGCGACTCGCTGGTCGGCGTGCGCTGGACGGACTTCCTGGCCGGCGCCCAGGACGTCGCCGCCCTCACCGCGCAGATGCGCGCGCCGTCGTTCCAGGGGGAGGTGCTGCTGCTCACGCGCGCGGGCGATCCCCGGCCGGTGCTGGCCACGCTCTCGGCGGCCGAGCGGCACGACGGCGGCGGCATCCAGCGCATCGGCGTCTTCCGCGACATCAGCCGCGAGCACGAGCTGCGCTTCCGGGTCATCCGTGAGCAGAAGTTCCGCACCCTCGGCTCGCTGGCCGCCGGCGTCGCCCACAACATCAACAACCGGCTCACCCCGGTGCTCGGCTGGACGGAGATGCTCCAGGAGGTGTTCAACGCCGACGTCGCCGTCATCTACATGCTGGACGAGGCGCGCGCCGAGCTGCGCCCGCGCGCGGCCGTCGGCCTGCCGCCCGGCGTCGAGCCGGCGCCGATCCCGATGGGCGTCGGCGCGGTGGCCACGGCCATCGCCACCCGCGAGCCCGTCCTCATCTCCGACGGTGCCGCCGGCGCGGGCGAGCCGCTGACGCGCCGCGAGGCGTTCCGCTCGGTGATGGTGGCGCCGCTCGTCGTGGCCGGCTCGCCCATCGGCGTGCTGGAGGTCGCGTGCCGGACGCGGCGGCTCGGCGGCCGCGCCGACCGGCTGCTGCGCATCGTGGCCGACCGCGCCGCGGTGGCCATCGAGCACGCGCGCCTCGAGAACGAGGCACGCGAGCTGGCCGACGTCGTGCGGCGCATCGGCGAGGGCGTGGTGGTCGCCGACGGCGACGACCGCATCGTGTTCGCCAACCGCGCCTTCCACGAGATGATCGGCGCCAGCGACTCGCTGGTCGGCGTGCGCTGGACGGACTTCCTGGCCGGCGCCCAGGACGTCGCCGCCCTCACCGCGCAGATGCGCGCGCCGTCGTTCCAGGGGGAGGTGCTGCTGCTCACGCGCGCGGGCGATCCCCGGCCGGTGCTGGCCACGCTCTCGGCGGCCGAGCGGCACGACGGCGGCGGCATCCAGCGCATCGGCGTCTTCCGCGACATCAGCCGCGAGCACGAGCTGCGCTTCCGGGTCATCCGTGAGCAGAAGTTCCGCACCCTCGGCTCGCTGGCCGCCGGCGTCGCCCACAACATCAACAACCGGCTCACCCCGGTGCTCGGCTGGACGGAGATGCTCCAGGAGCGGCTCAACGCCGACGAGGCGATCGCGGGCGACGAGCTCAAGCACGCGCTCACCGTCATCCACCAGGGCGCCTCCGACAGCGTGGAAACCGTGCGGCGGCTGCAGGAGTACTCGCGGCCGGCGCGCGTGAAGGGTCCCGAGGCCGTGCAGCTGCGCGACGTGCTCGAGCAGCTGCTGGCGCTGACGCGGCCGCAGTGGGACAACGAGGCGGCGCGACGGGGCATCCGCTACGAGATCGACCTCAAGGCCGATCCGGCCCCGGCCGTCCTGGCCGTGGCCAGCGAGGTGCGCGAGGCGCTGCTGAACATTCTCGAGAATGCGCTGACCGCCATGCCGCAGGGTGGGCGCCTCACGCTGCACGTGCGCGGCGAGGACGAGCGCGCGATCGTGTCGATTTCCGACACGGGCAAGGGGATGAACCCCGAAGTGCAGCGCCTGGCCTTCGAGCCGTTCTTCACCACGCGCAGCACCGAGGGGGGCACCGGGCTGGGCCTGAGTCTTGCGCAGGAGATCGTGCAGCGCTACCGCGGCACGATCTCGCTGAGCAGCGCCGAGGGCGTGGGCACGACCTTCACGCTGTCGTTCCCATCCATCACCGCGGAGGCCGCGCGCACGCCCGCCTTCCTGCCGACGCTCGAGCCGCTGCGGATCCTGGCCGTCGAGGACGAGCCCGAGGTGCTCGACGTGCTGCGCGCGATGCTCAGCGCCGCCGGGCACACGGTATTCACGGCCGCCTCCGGCCGCGAGGCGCTCGAGCTGTTCGAGCACGAGACCGTCGATCTGGTGCTCACCGACCTCGGCATGCCGGGGATGACCGGCCTGGCGCTCGCCGAGCAGCTCAAGCGGCAGCGCGCGATTCCGATCCTGCTGCTCACGGGGTGGGCCGACGAGCTCGACGCCGCGACGGCGCCGTCGGTCGACATGGTGGTGGCCAAGCCCTTCACGCGCGAGCGCCTGTTCGAGGCCCTGGCGCGCACGCTGCCCGACCGCGTCCGTCCGGCCTGAGACTTGGCAGGTTCGACTAGCAGCTGCTTTCCCGAAACTCCGGTTGATACCTGACCGTTCCACTCACCGGAGCCAAAGCCCGCTGCTGTAGCTCCAACACCATGAACTCTTCGTGCGCTCCGTATTCGTTGTCCAGCCGGTGGTCGATCGCGCGCGTGAAACCGAATCGTGAGTAGTAACGCGGACTACCCAGGACAACGACAGCGGCGTAGCCGGCCTGCCTGCATCGCTCCAGTCCTTCACGGATGAGTGTCGAACCAATCCCGATCCTCTGATGCGCCGGCAGTACGGCGACCGGGGCCAATCCGACCGCCTGGAAGCGTTGTGGAGCCGTTGAAATGCTGACGGCGGAAAAGAGGATGTGACCAACGACGTGTCCCTGATCAACCGCTACGAGGGACACGAGCGCCTTGTTGGCTTGGCGAAGCACCTCAACCAGGCTGGCTTCAGCCGAACGACCGAAAGCCTGCTCGTGGACGCGCCTGACCGGCGCGACCTCATCGAACCTCTCGGTGCGAATCTCGATCATTGCGCGTGTCCTGCCTAACGGCGGGTTAGGCGGCCCTTCTTCCTGTAAGAATGGGCTGGTAGATCGTCTCCTCAATGCGGCGGCAATCCTGGAAACCAGCCACCCGCATCAGCTCGAGCAACCGTTCGGTCGAGACGGCGTAGAACTGGCTCCTGATGCACAACTCGCTCACCGTGCCGTCGGGCGTTTCTCTATCGACGATGAACGTGGCCCGATAGTGCATCGGATCATCCCATGACCATTCCTGCCGCAGCCGAAATCGCTCCCCGTGATGCTCACGTACACCATAGGAGTGGGTCGCAGGCTCGCCACGCTGAACCTTGTCGTAGTCGCGGACCGAGCACAGGAAGACCCCGCCCGGGCGGAGGGCTCCCAGAAACTGCCGGAGGGCCGTGCAGAGGTCGTCGTCGGTGAG
>QHSB01000417.1 GCA_003220335.1 Candidatus Rokuibacteriota bacterium | reverse complement strand
AGCGCAGCGACGAGCGTCAGGACGAAGAGGGTCGGTCGGTTCATGTCGGAACCTCCTGCGTCTCCGAACGTTGGGAGCGGAGCCGAGGGGAACGAAGAACGAACCGGGAAGTGAGTGGGATTATCCGCGGGAGCAGCCCGTTGTCAACGGCTCCCCGTCTCCCGCCTAGCGGGCGGGTTTGAGCCGCAGATCCTCGTACGGCCCCGAATACGAGAAGCCCTTGATCCGGTCGACGCCCGCCTCCTCGACGCGCGGCCCCACGCCCCAGAGGAACGCCAGCTCGTAGATGGGCACGTGCATCACGCGCTCGTGCATGATTGCCTGGATCTGGTACAGCATGGCCTCGCGCTTCTTGCGGTCCAGCTCGCGCGCCTGACGCTGGAAGAGATCCTCGATCTCCGGGACCACGCCCGACGCGTAGATGCCGTCCTTGGTGACGTAGGTCTCGATCCGCGTCGCGGCGTTGCCGGCGGGCGCGCCGAGGCCCATGATCACGCCCCGGAGCTTCTTCTCGCGCCACGTGGTCAGGAAGGCCGCGCGCTCCATCGTGCGCAGGCGCGTGCGGATGCCGACCGCCTGCAAATAGTTGATGAGCGCCTCGCCCATCGAGAAGAACGGCGGAAACGGGGTAAGGTCGCCGGCGTCGAAGCCGCGAGCATAGCCGGCCTCGGCGAGGAGCTTCCTGGCCAGCGCAGGGTCGTGCGCCGGCGGCTCGTAGGCGCGCGCGAACTGCAGGCTGCGCGGAATGAGCGCGCCGGTGGGGCGCGACAGTCCGAGCGTCTCCGCCTGGTTGAGGCCCTCGCGGTCGATGGCGTGACTGGCGGCGAGCCGCACGCGCCGGTCGTGCCACGGGGACTTCGGGTCCCACTGTTCGGGCAGGTCGAGGTAGGGCACGCCGGGGGGCCTGGCGGCGACCAGCCGCAGCCCCGGCGTGCGCTTGATCTCCTGGGCCGTCGGCCCGCTCAGCAGATACACGATGTCGACCTCGCCCGCCTTCAGCGCGGCGGCGCGCGTCGACTCGTCGGTCATGCTGCGAAGCACCAGGCGCTTCACGAAGGGCGTCTTGCGCCAGTACCCGTCGAACGCTTCCAGCACGAGGTCGACCCCGGGCGTGAAGCTCACCACGCGATAGGGCCCCGCGCCGACGGGCGCACGCAGGAAGCCGTCGTCGCCGACCTTCTCGACGTAGCGCTTCGGGACGATCCACGCGGCGCCGGTGGCGGAGGTGCCGTAGAACGTCATGAAGTCCGGCCACGGCTCCTTCAGATGGAAGCGCACGCGGCCCGGGTCGACGATCTGGACCTCGCGCACCCGCTCCTTGAGCAGCTTGGCGGCGGCTCCGTGGTAGCGGTCGAACGAGAATTTCACGTCCGCCGCCGTCACCGGATCGCCGTTGTGGAACTTGACGCCGCGACGCAGGACGAACTCGTAGGTGGTGCCGTCCCTGGATACCGTCCACGACTCGGCGAGGCTCGGCGTGTTGTCGCCCGCCGGCATCGGCTTCACGAGCGCGTCGTGGATCGCGTACAGCACCATGAACGGGTTGATGAACGCCTCGGTGTCGCCGGGGTCGAGCCATCTCGCGGCGAGGGTGACGTGGATGCCCCAGGTGAGCGTCCCTTCGGGCGCGGCGACGGCCGGTCCGGCGACCACGCCGAGCAGCAGCCCGACGGCGAGCGCGAGCCTCACCGCGCTCAGTAGTACACCGAGCGGCCGGCACCGCCCGTCGCCACGACGAGCTCGCCGCTGACGGCCCACGCTTTGTCCGAGGCCAGGAAGATGGCGAGGTAGGCGATCTCCGCCGCGTCCACCATGCGGCAGATGGCGTTGCCGCGCGCCGAATCGGGAGCGAAGTCGCGCGGCTCGACCTCGTCGACGGTGATGCCCAGCTCCTTGGCGCGCGCGGCCAGCAGCCGCGGCGTGCGCTCGGTGCGCGTCGTCCCGGGATGGATGCAGTTGACGGTGATCCCGAAGCGGCCCAGCTGCACGGCCAGGGTCTTGGTGAGGTGCACGAGCGAGGTGTTGCGCGCGCCGCCGCTGAGATTGCCGGCGTTGCGCGCGTTGGTGCCGCTGACGTTGATGATGCGACCCCAGCGCTGCTCCTTCATGTGCGGGATGACGGCACGGGCGCAGCGCAGCGCGCCGACGTACTTGACGTTGAAGTCGTGCAGCAGGTCCTCGTCGACCACGGTCTCGATGGGCCCGGTGGCGGTGGCGGAGCCGCCGGGCGGGGAGCCGCTGTTGACCAGGATGTGCACGCCGCCGAGCTGCGCGGCCGCCTGCGCGACCATCCCGTCCACCTGCGCTCGGCTGGTGACGTCGGCAACCACCGGGATGATGCGCCGCCCTGTCGCTACGCTGATCTCGTGCGCCGCCGCTTCCAGCGGCCCCTTCGTGCGGGCGGCGATGGCCACGTTCACCCCCTCCCGCGCCAGCTCCAGCGCGATGGCCTTGCCGATGCCCAGGCTGCCGCCGGTCACGATCGCGTTCTTGCCCGCCAGCCCGAGATCCATCGCGTGCCTTCCTCTCTGGTGGTCGCTACACGCCGAGCAGCGTCTCGAGATTTCGAGAGACGATCCGGTCCTTCTCGTCCTGCGTCAAGCTCTTCAGCCCCTGCACCCACGCCACGGGCGAGGGATGCCATGGGACGAACGGCCAGTCGCTACCGAGCACCACGCGGTCGGCGCCCACCTCGTCCAGGAGGAAGCGCAGCGCTTTTTCGCTGCCGACGACGGTGTCGTAATAGAGGCGCCGCTGGTACGCGCTGGGCGGGTTCGGAATCCGACGCGCCTCGGGACGGCCCTGCCAGCCGCGATCCAGCCGTCCCATCGCATAGCACGCGGGGCCGCCGCCGTGGGCGATACACGCCTTGAGATTCGGGCACGCCTCCAGCACGCCGCCGGCGATCAGGATCGCGACGACGATGGCGTCGTCGAGGAT
>QHSB01000416.1:1633-5382 GCA_003220335.1 Candidatus Rokuibacteriota bacterium | reverse complement strand
CCGAGCCCGGGCGCAGCGCCAGGTGCAGGTCCGCGAGGTCCGCGGTCTCGGTCCAGCGAGGATCGACGACGATGACGCCCACGTCGCCCGGCGCGGCGGCCTTGCGGCGGCGCAGCCGCTTGAAGAGCACGGGATGGCAATCGGCAACGTTGGCGCCGATCAGCACGAAGCAGTCGGCGGCGTCGATGTCCTCGTAGGAGCACGGAGGTCCGTCGGCGCCGAACGTGCGCGTGTAGCCGACGGCGGCCGAGGCCATGCAGAGGCGCGAGTTGGTGTCGAAGTTGTTCGTGCGCAGGAAGCCCTTGGCGAGCTTGCCCGCGACGTAATACTCCTCGGTGGTCAGCTGGCCCGAGGCGTAGATCGCGACGGCGTCCGGCCCGTGAGCGGCGATGATCTCGCCGAGACGCTCGGCGACGGTGCGCAGCGCCAGCGCCCACGGCACGCGCGACAGCGGGCCGTCGCGGCGCGCGCGCACGTGCGGGTACAGCAGCCGGTCGTCGGTCCGCAGCGTGGGCGGCAGGTGCACGGCCTTGGCGCAGACGTCCCCGAGGCTCGAGGGGTGCGCGGGATCCCCGCGCACGCGCGCGACGCGCCCCTCGCGCACCTCGACGAGAAGGCCGCAGCCCACGCCGCAGTACGGGCACAGCGTCGCCGATTCAGGCATGGACGGGCTGCGCCTCGAGGAAGCCGAGCACCCGGTCGCGCAGCCAGAAGTAATCCGGCCGCGACAGGATCTCTTCGCGCACGCGCGGGCGCGGGAACTCCACGCTCAGGACCTGGCCGATGGTCGCGGCGGGGCCGCTCGTCATCAGCACGATGCGGTCGGCGAGCAGCAGCGCCTCGTCGACGTCGTGAGTGACCATGATGACCGTCCGCCGCGTGCGCTGCCAGAGCGCCATCAGCAAATCCTGACAATCCATGCGGGTGAGCGCATCGAGCAGCGAGAACGGCTCGTCGAGCAGCAGCAACCGCGGCTCCAGCGAGAACGCGCGCGCGATGCCCACGCGCTGCTGCATGCCGGCGGACAGCTCGCGCGGCAGACGATCCCCGAGGCCCCCGAGGCCCACCGCCTCCAGATAGGCCTCGGCGTCGCCAGCGCCGGCGGCTCGGCGCACCTGGTCGAGGGCCAGCCGCACGTTGTTGCGCACGGACATCCACGGCAGGAGCGTGGCCGACTGGAAGACGACGCCGCGGTCGGTGCCCGGGCCCTCGATCTCGCGGCCGCCGATGACGACGCCGCCCGTCGTCGCCTGGTTCAGGCCCATCAGGATCGAGAGCACCGTGGACTTGCCGCAGCCGGAGTGGCCGAGCAGGCAGACGAACTCGCCCTCGCCCACATAGAGGCTGAAGTCGCGCACGATCTCCGCGGGACCGGACGGTGTCAGGTACGTCTTGCCGAGCGCGGCGATCTCGACGAACGCGCGCACGTCAGGCGCCCCGGCGGCACGCGCGCAGGAACTCCACGATCCCCTGCCGGGCCTTCTGGTACGCCGGCGCCAGGCTCATGTGGCGGCGCCGGCGCGGGCGCGGCAAGCCGACCTCGAGCGGCGGGCCGAGCACCGCGCCCGGGCCCGGCGTCATCGGGTAGATGCGATCGGCCAGCAAGATCGCCTCGTCGACGTCGTTCGTCACGAGCACGACGGTCGTGCGGCGCGCGTTCCAGATCGCCAGCAGCTCGTCCTGGAGCCGGGCGCGCGTGAGCGCGTCGAGCGCGCTGAACGGCTCGTCCATCAACAGGACTTTGGGCCGCATGGCCAGCCCGCGCGCGACGGCCACACGCTGGCGCATCCCCCCCGACAGCTCGCGCGGGCGCTTGGCGGCGGCCGCCGTGAGGCCGACCAGCGCGACGAGCTCGTCGGTGCGCCGGCGACGCTCGGCCCTGGGCAGCGCTCCGTCCACCGCCTCCACGGCCAGCGCGATGTTCTCCCGCGTGGTCATCCACGGCAGCAGCGAGTACTGCTGGAAGACGATGCCGCGCTCCGGACCGGGCTCCCTCACCGCCTCACCGTCGAGCACGATCGTGCCGGCGTCGGGAGCGAGCAGGCCGGCGATCAGCGAGATCAGCGTGGTCTTGCCCGAGCCCGAGTAGCCGACGATCGCGACGAACTCGCCTTCCTCGAGCGACAGGCTCGCGCCGCCCAGCACGTGCGTGAGCCCGCGCGGCGTGACGAACGACTTCTCGACGGCGCACACGTCGAGGTACGGCATCACGCCGCCTTCATGCGTGCCTCGATCAGCCCCATCAGACGGTCGAGCAGGAACCCGATGGCGCCGATGGTGATGACACTCAGGATGATGTGCGAGTAGACGAGGCTGTTGTACTCCTGCCACAGGAAGCCGCCGACGCCCGGCGTGCCCGTCAGCATCTCGGAGGCCACGATGACGAGCCACGCGAGGCCGAGCGAGAGTCGGTAGCCGGTGAACACGTACGGCAGCGAGGCCGGCACGATGATCTTGGTCAGCATCGTGAAGCGCGAGAGCTTCAGCACGCGGCCGACGTTGAGATGGTCCGGGCTGATCGAGCGCACGCCCACCGCGGTGTTGATGACGGTCGGCCACATCGCGCAGAGGGCGATCGTGAAGACGGCGGCGGGCTCGGACTGGCGAAAGATCACGAGCCCCAGCGGCAGGAGTAGAACGCCAGGCGCCCGATGCCCTGGTTCATCTCGCCGTCCTTGAAGAACGGCTCCAGCACGTAGCGCCGCGACTCCTGCCAGGTGCGCGCCGGCGACGGCAGATCGGTCGCCACCGTCTGCGACAGCGCCGTCCACACCGCCAGCACGAGGCTCAGGCCGAGCAGCGGCAGGACGACGCGCCTCATGACATCGTCCTCATGACATCGTATGGACGGCGAAGCCCTTGGCGTACTCCTCGGGCTTCGCGGGGTCGAACGCCACGCCGTCGAACAGCGTTTCCTTCTTCATGTCCTCGCGCGGGGTCTCGATGCCCATCTCCCTGGCGACCTCGCGGAAGATGTCGGGCCGGTGCACGCGATCAACGAAGCCCTTGTAGTCCGGCGGCTCCTTCACCATCCCCCAGCGCCGGAACTGGGTGAGCCACCAGACGCCGTGCGACTTCAGCGGGAAGTTCGTCTGGCGGTCGAAGAAGGTCATGTAGTACTTGTCCTTCTCCTTGCGCCCGTCGCCGTAGTCGTAGTCGCCGAGCATGCGACCGAGGATGATCTCCTTCGCGGCGTTGACGTACTGCGGCTGGCCGACGACCTCCGCCATCTTCGGGCGGTTCTCGAGCTTGTCGTTCCACTGGCTGGCCTCGAGCACCGCGCGCATCACCGCCTTCACCGTCTTGGGATTCTTCGTCGCGAACTCCTCGGTGAAGCCCAGCACCTTCTCGGGATGGTCCTTCCAGATCTGCTGCGTGGTGATGGCGGTGAAGCCGATCCCGTCGGCGATGGCGCGCGCGCCCCACGGCTCGCCCACGCAGTAGCCGTCCATCTTGCCGACCTTCATGTTGGCGACCATCTGCGCCGGCGGGATCGTGATCAGCGAGACGTCTCGGTCGGGGTTGATGCCGCCGGCGGCCAGCCAGTAGCGCGTCCACATCGCGTGCGTGCCGGGCGGGTAGGTCATGGCGAAGGTCATCGGCGAGCCCTTGGTCTTCGCCTCCAGCGCAAGTGGCTTGAGCTGCTGCGGCGTCTTCACACCCTTGTCGAGCAGGGCCTTCGTCAGGGTGATGGCCTGCCCGTTCCGGTTGAGGTACATCGGTATGACCATCGGTTTGACCGGCGAGCC
>QHSB01000416.1:0-1590 GCA_003220335.1 Candidatus Rokuibacteriota bacterium | reverse complement strand
ATGACGATCGACGAGCAGTCGGTGAGCGCGATGATGCCGATGCGGACTTTCGACGTCTCGGGGGCATCCGACGCGTAGGCGGTGCCGCGCCACCCGAGCGGGACGCCGGCCAGCACCGCCGCGGCGGCGGTGGTCTTCACGAAGTCCCGGCGGGTGAGCTCCACAACATCCTCCCTGGCGCGACAAACGGGCGACACAGAAACGGCACCGTGCCTTCGATCGCGGCAACGGCGCCGTGGGTAGCCGCCCGCGCCGGCGTCGGCGCGGACTCGCGACAGGGGAATGCAGCGGACATGCCACGCGGCGCGCACTCGCGCGCCGACGGTGCGGCGTGGAGTTACGCGCGCATTGCTCGCGACGCGAGCACGCGCGCGCTGCCGGATTTCATCGCATCAGACCGCCACGTGCTTGTTGCGACGGCAATGGCCGATGGCCGCGGGTCAGCCGGTATTTTGCAAGCCGGCGGCGATACCGTTGATCGTGATGGCGATGACCTCGCGGAGACGCTCCGCGTCGGGGCCGTCGGGATCCGGCGACGCGCGCAAGCGGCGCAGCATCTCGATCTGCACGTAGTTCAGCGGGTCCACGTAGGGATTGCGCAGGTGCACCGATCGCTGGATGACGGGATCGCCGTCCAGCAGCTCCGCATGGCCCGTGGCCCGGAGGATCGCGTCGCGGGTTCGCGCGTACTCCTCCTCGATCGCGCTGAACACGGCGGCGGCGAGCGCACGGTCCGGGACCAGACCGGAGTAGAGCGCCGCGATCCCCATGTCGGCCTTGAGGAGCGACATCTCGGCGTTGTCGAGGATCGCGCGGAAGAACGGCCACTCGACGTACATCTCCTGGAGGAGGCCCGGCTCCGCGCGGTCGAGCGCCGCGCCGAGCCCGTACCATCCCGGCAGGTTGAAGCGGCTCTGCATCCACGAGAAGACCCACGGGATGGCGCGAACGGTCGTGCGCGTCACCGCGTCGCCACGACGCACGGCCGGGCGCGAGCCGAGCCGGAGTCGGCGGATCTCGTCGATCGGCGTGGCCGTCCGCCAGTATTCGAGGAACGCCGGCGTTCGCTCGACCAGCGCGTGATACGCCTCCTGCGCCGCCATCGCCATGGCGTCCATGGCCGCGCGCCATCCGGGCGACGTCGCCCGCGCCGTCGTCTCGGACGACGCCAGCAGCACCGCGCCGACGATCTGTTCCAGGTGGCGGTGGGCCAGCGCCGGATCCGCGTAGCGTGACGCGATCGTCTCTCCCTGCTCGGTCAGGCGAAAGCGACCGCGGACCGTCCCCGGCGGCTGAGCGCGGATCGCCCGGCCCGGGGGCCCGCCGCCGCGGGCCACGGTGCCGCCGCGTCCGTGAAACAGGGTGAGCGCGATCCCGTGGTCGTCGCACGCGCGGGCGATCGCTTCCTGCGCGCGGTAGAGCGCCCAGCTCGCGGCGACGTATCCTCCGTCCTTGTTGCTGTCGGAATAGCCGATCATCACCATCTGCTTGCCGCCGGTCTCGGCGAGATGCCGGCGGTAGATGTCGAGCGCGAAGAGCTCACCGAGGATCCGAGGCGCCGCCGCGAGATCGTCGAGGGTCTCGAAGAGC
>QHSB01000415.1 GCA_003220335.1 Candidatus Rokuibacteriota bacterium | reverse complement strand
CCGATTTCCGTGACGATCACGAGCCCGACAGAGGGCGCGACCGTGGGCGGCACAATCACGGTGTCCGTGTCGGAGACCGGCGGGACAGGGACGCTCAACTGGAGCGTGACCGTGGACGACCCGCGGCGGCCGCCCGAGGGCATCATCGTGATCTGCTCGCCGTCGGGGACGGCCAGCAGCATCAGCTGCAGCTTCGACACGACGATGGTCGCCGACGGCGCGCACACGCTGACCGCGACGGTGCAGGACGGCGCCGGCCGCTCGGGCACGGGCGTGCGGCACATCACCGTCGCGCAGACGCTGAGCGCGTCCATCACGAGTCCCGCGGAAGGCGCGACGGTGACCGGGACGGTGCCGGTCAACATGAGCGAGAGCAACGGTACCGGGACGATCACCTGGACACTGCGGCTCGACGGCGGCAGCACACCGATCTTCACGACGTCGGGCACGGCGAGCACGGCTTCGTTCAACTGGGACACCTCGTCGGTGGCCCCGGGCGCTCACCAGCTGCAGCTCACCGTGCAGGACGGCGGCGGCCGCACGGCGACCGCGACCCGAAACGTCACGGTCGCGGCTCCGCTGAGCGCGTCGATCCCCAGTCCCACCGAGGGCGCGACGGTGAGTGGCACGGTACCGGTCAACATGAGCGAGACGGGCGGGACGGGGACGATCACCTGGACGCTGCGGCTGGACGGCGGCACCACGCCGATCTTCTCGACCTCGGGGACGGCCAGCACCGCGTCGTTCAACTGGGACACGTCCGGAGTCGTCGCGGGCTCGCATCAGCTGCAGCTGACCGTGCAAGACGGCGCCGGGCGCACGGCCACGGCGATTCGCACCGTCAACGTTGCACCGCCGCCGCTGACGGCGACGATCACGACGCCGACCGAGGGCGCGACGGTCGGCGGCACGGTCCCGGTCGGTATGAGCGAGACCGGCGGCACGGGCACCATCACCTGGACGCTGCGGCTGGACGGCGGCGCCACGCCGATCTTCTCGACCTCGGGGACGGCCAGCACCGCGTCGTTCAACTGGGACACATCCGGAGTCCCCGCGGGATCGCACCAGCTGCAGCTGACGGTGCAGGACGGCAGCGGGCGCACCGCCACCGCCATCCGCAACGTGACGGTGCAGCAGGGGACGATCCGCGTGTTCATCACGCAGCCCGGCACCGACGGCACGACCGTCAGCGGCACGGTGTGGTTCACGATCTGGCTGGAGAACGCGGCGGCGGGCACGCGCAACCTGACGCTGAGCATCGACGGCACGGCGGTGGCCACGACGAGCACGACGTCCAACGGGCCGATCTCGATGCCGTGGAACAGCACGGGCGCCTCGGGCGGCACGCACACGGCGACGGTGAGCGTGCGCGACTCCATGGTGACGGTCGGGATGTCCGCGACCAACGCCAGCGGCACGCCGATCAGCTTCACCTTGTCGGTGGACGGCGGCGCCCCGGTCTTCTCGACCTCCGGCACCGCGACCACCGCGTCGTTCGGCTGGAATTCCAACAGCGTGCCCGACGGCGCCCACACGCTCAATCTCATGGTCCAGGACGGGGCGGGGCGGACGGCGAATGCCGTGCTTCACGTGACGGTGGTCACTCCGCCGCCGATGGGCGTACAGTTCACGAGCCCGGCGGAAGGCGCGACCGTGAACGGCACCATCACGGTGGCCGCCTCGCTGACGGGCGGCGGGACCGCGCCCTTCACGTGGACGGTGAAGGTCGACAACACGACGCAGATCTTCACGTCGACCGGATCGGCGAGGAGCATCTCGTTTGCCTGGAATACGACCACCGTGCCCGACGGCCCCCACACGCTGAACGTCTCGGTGCAGGACAGCACCGGGGCCCCGGCGTCGGCCGTCCGCAACATCACCGTGAAGCAGCCGCCGCCGTCGACGATCAACGTGTTCATCACACAGCCGGGCGCCGACGGGGCGACGGTGAGCGGCACCACGTGGTTCACGATCTGGATCGAGAACGCCGCGGCGGGCAACAGGACCTTCACGATGAGCGTGGACGGCACGGCGGTGGGCACGCCGACCAACACGACCTCGAACGGGCCGGTGTCGATGCCGTGGACGACCAACGGCACGCCGAATGGTAGCCACTCCGTCACGATCAGCGTGCGAGACTCCGCCGGCGGGACCGGCCAGGCGGTGAGGGTGGTGACGGTCGCCAACTAGTGAGATGGGGGGCCCCGAGATGGCCCCCCAACCCCCCCAACGCTCGGACGCGCCCCGGGGAACCCGGGGCGCGCCTCGTTTGAGCGTGCTACATCGACTGGGCCTGTCGATCCCGCGACGCGTACTGTAAGTCTTTCGCGTTGCGGTACATGAACTCGACGGCGTCGGGCGCCAGGTACGCGACCTCGGTGCCCGCGGCGCGCGCGAGCAGCTCCGCTTGCATGACGCGCCGGATCTCGGCGGCCAGCGTGTTGAGGCGGTGGTAGGCCTCGGCCGGCGTCGCGCCGAGCGTCGTCACGCCGTGGTTCTCCATCATGATCGCGTTCGTGTCCTGGATGAAGCCGCCGACGGGGCCGACGTCCTGCTCGACGTCCACGTGCGAGGGCAGCAGCAGCGGCGGCCGGCCCATGATCAGCGGGAACTCGAGCGACAGCACCCGGAGCTCCTTCACCGCGCGCGACGCGAAGAGCGCGATCATCTCGTCGAGGTGGACGTGGATCACGGCGCCCACGTCCGGGCGCAGTCTCAAGATCTCGCGGTTGAGCTGGTGGCCGATGCTGGTGGGCACGCGGCCATGGAGCAGCGCACCGGTCGGGACGTCGGTGACGACGATGTTGTCCGCGGTGGCTTCCTCGAGCGAGACGCCGGCGTGCTTCGTGTAGATGACGCCGTGCTCGTGCTCGAGGTGGGGCGCGCGGATCGCGACGTTGCCCAGCTGGTTGTGGACGTAGCCGCGCGCGGTGAGGAGTCGGGCGAAGGTGAGGATCTGCTCGGCGACGCCCGGGTCGAACCGAATGGGCATCATGATCAAGTATACTCTGTGACCGAAAGGAGCCCTCGAAATGCGGACGTACTACGACATCCAGTTGGGCGACCGGACGATCACCAGGCGCGAGCTGGCCGGTGAGGACCTCGTCAAGGTCGGCCGGAACCACATCGCCAGGACCCTGCTCGAGCTCGGGGCGGCCACCGTGGACCCGCTGTCGCCGGCCAACCCGCTGATCTTCTCGGCGGGGCCGTTCGCCGGCTCGTCGTTCTCCAACGCCAACCGCACGAGCGTGGGCTGCAAGAGCCCGCTCACCGGCGGCGTCAAGGAGGCCAACGGCGGCGGCACCTTCGGCTACGGGATGGGTCAGCTGAAGATTGCCGGCTTCACGCTGCACGGCGCGTCCCCCGACTGGGTGGTGCTGCACTTCAAGAAGGACGGCACGCTCGACTTCGACGACGCCCGGCCGTACCTCGGCAAGGGCAACTTCGAGGCGAACCGGATGCTGCTCGCGAAATACGGCAAGAAGGTCGCGACGGCGCTGTGCGGACCGGTCGGCGAGTACCAGGGGCTCATCGCGGGCATCGCGTTCACCGACAAGGACCTGCGACCCTCGCGGCTGGCCGCGCGCGGCGGCGTGGGGGCGGTGCTGGGCAGCAAGAAGGTAAAGGCGATCGTGCTCGACCTCGACAAGATCCCGCCGTTCGCGG
The DNA here is from genome assembly GCA_003220335.1 of Candidatus Rokuibacteriota bacterium. Lineage (GTDB taxonomy): Bacteria > Methylomirabilota > Methylomirabilia > Rokubacteriales > CSP1-6 > AR12. The sequence goes on along the minus strand of QHSB01000415.1, from coordinate 3,839 downwards.
ATCCGAAGAAGACCAACGCGTCGATCAAGGACTACAGCAAGATGCTGCTCGCGGACGGCATCGTGACGAACTTCTACCAGCCCCTCGGCACCATGGGCATGGCCGACGTGCAGAACCAGATGGGTGGCCTGCCCGTGCGCAACTTCAGCGCCGGCCAGCTCGCGGACGTGAAGGCGGGCGAGACGTTCAAGATGGGCGGCCAGTTCATCGCGCCGCTCAACACCGGGCGCGGCGGCGAGCAGACGCACGCGTGCATGCCGGGCTGCGTGATCCAGTGCAGCAACGTCTACGTGGACGCCAGCGGCAAGGAGATCGTCTCGCCGGTCGAGTACGAGACCCTCGGCACCATCGAGACGGGCGCCACGCTCGCCGTGTTGATGGAGGCGGGGCTCGGCCGCTTCGGCGACGCGAAGTTCATGGCCGGCTGCCTGCGCGAGATGATGCAGGGCACTCCGCAGGGCAAGATCTGGGCGCAGGGCACCGCGCGCGTGGGCGAGCATTACAAGGTTCGCCGCGTACCGGTCATCAAGAAGCAGGCAATCAGTGCCTATGACCCGCGCGTCGTGGAGGCCACCGGCATCTCGATGATGGCGACGGCGCAGGGCGCCGACCACACGGCGGGCAACCTGCCGCGGCTGAAGACGCGCGAGATGGATCTGAACGCGCTGCTCGAGCAGAGCCTCGTCGCCCAGGTCAACTGCGCGGCCACGGACTCGCTCGGGCTGTGCATCTTCGGCCGGAGCGTGACCGAGCCCAACACCGAGTGGCTGGCCAACGCGCTCAACGGCGCGCTCGGCACCAGCCTGACCAAGGAGTTCTTCCCCGCGCTCGGACGGGAGACGCTGAAGCTCGAGCACGAGTTCAACCGCCGCGCCGGCTTCACCGACAAGGACGACGAGCTGCCCGCGTTCTTCTACAACGAGCCGCTGGCTCCCACCAACCACGTCGCCCGCTTCCACGGACAGGACGTGCACGGGATGTACGAGCGGCTGCCCGCATGACGCTCACCGTGGAGAAGCCCGTCGAGCTGCTGCAGCACGTGGGCCAGGAGCTGGGGCCGTCGGATTGGATGACCGTGGACCAGGCGATCATCGACAAGTTCGCGGAGGCCACCGGCGATCACCAGTGGATCCACGTCGACGTCGAGCGGGCCAGGAAGGAGATGCCCGGCGGCAAGACCATCGCCCACGGCTATCTCACGCTCGCCCTGGTGCCGCGCATGGCGCAGACGCTGGTGAAGGTCACCGGGCGCAAGCGCGGCCTGAACTACGGCAGCAACAAGGTCCGCTTCACCAACGCCGTGCCCGCGGGCGCGCGCATCCGGCTGCGGTCGTTCAAGCTCAAGACCGTCGAGCCAATGGACGGCAACGGCTTTCGGGTGACTTCCGAGGCAACGGTCGAGATCGAAGGCCAGGAGCGGCCGGCCCTCGTCGCCGAGATCATCGGCATCCAGTACGGGTAGGCGCTGGTACGGCTAGCCCTACACGCCTGCGCGCTTGAGGGTGAGGCCGACGTTCTCGGCCGCCTGCTTGCGCCGGCCGCGGTCGATCTCGCGTACGGTCTCGACGACGGCCGCCGACACCGGCGTCGGTACGCCCTTCTCGCGGCCCTTCTCGACGACGAAGCCGTTCATGTAGTCGATCTCGGTCGGCCGGCCCTTGGCGACGTCCTGGGCCATCGACGCCTTCCAGTTGCGCCCGCCCGCCGACTTCGGGGTCAGCATCTCGTCGAGCGCCTGCCAGGTCTCGCGACGGCCGGCGTCCGCCCACTGCTCGACGGGGGCGCCGTTGATCTTGGGGATCGTGTAGCCGAGCGCGAGCCCGACGCGCGCGGACTCCGACGCCAGGTGGATCGTGATGGCGCGCCCGACCTCGCTGGAGGCGATCTCGCTGGAGCCGAGCCCGGACATCGCCTGCACGGGATTGCCCATCGCGTTGGCGCAGAGCTTGGACCAGCGCTCGCCCCAGAGATTGTCGGTGGCCTTCGAGCCGTCGACGACCTTGAGCATCTCGGCGATCATCTGCGTGCGTGGCGTGATCGTGCCGTCGTGCTCGCCGGCGCGAAAGACGTCGTGGCCGGTGGCGCCGCCGCGCTCGTGCCCGCGCTCCACGTGGCCGGCCTTCCACGACGCCACGCCGATCTTCGACATCACGAGACCGACCGCGCGCTCCTTGCCCACCACGGAGGCGACGATCGGATCCGGCCAGCAGTTCTCGGCCGCCACCACGAACCCGTCGGACTTCAGGTGACGCACGGCGAGCTGAGCCGCCCACGCCGTGTCGTACACCTTCATCGCGACGAAGGCCACCTCGAAGTCGCGCGGCAGCCGCTGCGCCTCGTGCAGGTGATAGATCGCCGGCCGCGCCTCGAACGGGTCGTGCGGCCCGGTGACGGAGATGCCCTTCTGGCGGACCGTCTCGACTTGCTCCGCCCACGGATCGATCAAGGTCACGTCGTGTCCCGCACGCGTGAGGAACCCGCCGAGATAGCTGCCGATCGCGCCCGCGCCGACGAAGAGAATCTTCATGGGGCCCACTCTCCTTGTGAGGATGCCGAGTGTACCACCCCGCAAATCACCAGCGGGCGTCGTAGACCTCGAGCACGGGAGCGCTGCGCGGCCGTCTGAAGAGCGTGATGAGACGGTCGGCCAGCGGGATCAGCTGCTGCGGCAGTCCCGGCTCCTGCGGCAGCGGCCGCCGCACGGCCTGACCTCGCTCGAGATCGACCAGCACGATCGAGTCGCGCCCCCAGAGCGCCACGAAGCGGCCGTCCGGGCTGATCCCCGACCGCCAGGACATATCGGGAAGGACCAGCGGGCGCGTGGGACCGGCCTGCAGGCTGAACCGCCAGATGAGGGTCCGCGTCTTGTGCTCGCCGATGCAGACGACGTCCTCGGCGCGCGGCCCGACGAGGCGACAGGCCGCCGTGATGGGCCAGGTGGCCACGAGATCCTGGCGGCCGGCGTCCAGGCGCCACACGCGGGACTGCCGTGCGACGCGGCCACCGTAGATCAGCGGTCCCCATTGAAGCTGCGCGAGCGGCGCGAGCTCGCTGACGGCGCGGAAGCCGCGGCCGTCAGGCGAAATCTCGACCGTCTCTCCGTCCACGCGCTCGGACTCGTCGAACGCCCAGCGCTGCTTCTTGAAGTCGGCATCGCCGACCCTGCCGACGAGGCCGATGAAATCCTGGGTCGCGGTGTCGTAGCCCACCACCGCCCACGCCGATCCCCTGATGGAGGACACCGTGGTGCCGGTGGTGTGGGGCAGATCGATGCTCCACCCGGGCGACCCGCTCGAGGGGCTATCCAGCTCGAGGTGCTGGAGCACGTCACGGTACATCGACTCGACGAGCACGAGCGCATTGCTCTCGTCGATGAACCGAAGGTCCCGAGCCTCGACCTGGGACCGCTCGCCCGAGAGGCCGAGCACGAGGAAGCGGTCCGGCGTCCCGCGCGCCTCCCGGGTCCACACGGCGACACGACTCCCGAGCGGCGACACGCGCAGCACGCCGACGCGCGACGGCAGCTCGATCTGGGCCATGCGCGGCAGCGGGCCGGTGTCGCCCGCGGGCGCTCCGACGACGATCGGCCGCGAGATCGCGAGGCGGTCCACCAGTATCGCCCCCGCGCCACCGAGCACGGAGACGGCGAGCAGAGCCGCGCCGCTCCAGCGCAGGCCACGGGGGCGCGCCGGCAGCAGCGCGGCGCCGAGCGCGACGAGGGACGCCCACAGCAGCGGCGCGCCGCCGAGCGTCTGCACGATGGCCGTCGGGGGTGCGCTCGTCCGCACGAGGTACGCGGCCAGCGGCCCCCAGGTCAGCGCGACGATCACGGCAAGGGC
>QHSB01000414.1 GCA_003220335.1 Candidatus Rokuibacteriota bacterium | reverse complement strand
GCGAGTTGTCCCTTGACCGTGCGAGCGGCCTTTTTCGCGGGGCGCGCGCCGAGCGCGCGATCCGGATTAGGCGCGCGCGCGGGTTGGACGGAGCGCAGGGCCCATGCGTCGCGCAACCGTGGTCGGTCTCGCCTGGCGATGGAACAGGGCGCACCAGCGGCGGTTGTCTTCGCCGCCGGCCTCACCGCTGCCAGCTGGGTAGCTTTCCATCGCAACGGCCTCGTCGTCGAGGCCGCCCGAGGCCGGAGTGTGCGCAGAGCACCAGCGCACGTCGAGAATCTCCAGACTCGGATCGGTATCGGGTTCGCAGGCGGGACAGTACGGCCGAGCGACGGAGGGTGTATCCCTGATGGGCTCCGTCAATGAATCATGGCGCGAATTTTCATCGTCGCCATCTCCTATCAACCACCATAGCAAACATTTCCGCTCGAACGTTAGTACGAACTGCGCTCCTATGGGTGCAACGGCTTCCCCGTGGCCGGCGTTCCCGGTATCCTCGCGGCGATGACACCCCGCTGGGGACTCACGGTCCCCCTCAACGGCATCCCGCTGGCGGCGCACGAGGCCGTCTATCGCGAGGCGGAGGCGCTCGGCTACACCGACTTCTGGTCGGCGGAGTCCGACGTCGATCCGTGGATCGTGCTGGGGCTCGGCGCGGCGTGGACGACGCGCGCGACGCTCGGCACCGCGATCGTCGGCGCGTTCACACGCGGGCCCGCGATCATCGCGATCGGCGCCGCCGCCATGGGCGAGGCCGCGCCGGGGCGCTTCGTGCTCGGCGTCGGCTCGGGCTCCAACGTCACCGTCGAGCGCTGGAACGGTGGCCGCTTCGAGAAGCCGCTGACGCGCGTCACCGAGGTGGTGAAAGCCGTGCGCCAGGCGCTCGACGGCGAGGCGATGGCCGTGCAGGGCGAGACGCTGAGCGTCTCCGGTTTCAGGCTCGGGCGGCCGGTGCCGGCGCGCGTGCCCATTTACGTGGCCGCGCTGCAAGAGCGTATGGTCCGGCAGGCCGTGCGCGTCGCCGACGGCGTCATCACCAACTGGCTCTCGGCCGACGACGTCACGCACGTGGTGGCGGTCGTGCGCGACGAAGCCCGCAAGGTGGGCAAGGATCCCGACACCTTTCCGATCGTCTGCCGCATCACCGTCTGCCCGACGATGCAGTCGGGCAGCGCTGGGGGCAGCGACCCGCGCGCCCGCGAGCAGTTTCGCCGCGCGGTCACCGCGTATCTGAACGTGCCCGTCTACCGGCGCTTTCACCAGTGGCTCGGCCGCGGCCAGGCGCTCGCGGAGATGAACGCGAAGTGGGACGCGGGTGATCGAAAGGGCGCGCTCGCCGCCGTGCCCGAGCGCGCGATCGACGATCTCGCGGTGCTCGGTCCGCCCGCGCAGTGCCGCGAGACGCTCCGGCGCTACGTCGCCAACGGCGTGACGGTGCCGGTCCTGAACTTCATGAATCTCGAGACGGATCCCGCGGCGCGCGCGGAGGAGAGCCGCGCCTTTCTGAAGGCGCTCGCGCCGGGCCAGTCGCTCTGCTAGCTGCGGGCGGCCTCGGCCAGCCAGCCCTCGACGGCGGCGGCCAGCGCGTCGGCGCGCGCGTCGAGCTCGGCGGCGGTGAGGTTCGCGATCGGGTGCGGCGTGTCGAGGAACGCGTAGTCCGGCAGGCCCCAGCTCCGCGCCATCGCCTCACCGGTGTTCCGGAAGGGCGCGGTGACGATCGCGATGGCCGGCACGCCCTGCTCTTCCATCAGGATGGCGTCGAGCACACTGCTCGACGAGCAGGACCCTCAGTCGCCGATGCCGGAGATGACGAGATCGGCCTGGCTGCGCAGCGCCTTCACGGCCGCCTCGTCGATCTCGTGGCTCGGCGAGCGCTTGCGGCTGGTGAGCGTCACCGTGGCGCCGTGACGGCGGCCGAGGCGCTCGGCGAGCTTGCGCAGCAGCGTATCGGAGTTGAACTTGGTGTTGTCCACGAGGCCCAGCCGCAGCCCGGCCAGGCTCGGCGGCCGTGCCGCCGGCTTGAGCGAGCCGCGCGGCGCCGGGCCGGAGGTCGGATCGAAGAGCTTCATCGCGTCTCCTCGACGCGCGTCGTCACCGCGCGCGTCCACTTGTTGCCCCACCCCGGAAGGCACGCCGACCAGCTGCCCGCGCGCCCGCCGGCACAGACGATCAGGATGTCATCGGGCGACTCGAACACGTAGCGCCACGTCGTCTCGTCTCCCGGCTCGACGGCGCCGGGCAGCCGCGCCGCGCGCTTGAGGTCGGCCACGCGGTGGCGCGTGTGCTCGAGCAGGAAGCGCTGGACGTCGGCGCGGCGCCAGCCGCGCGCGCGCAGGATCTCCGCGTGCTCGCCGGCCAGGACCACCAGGGTCTGGTTGAAACCCTTCACGTTGGGGGCGCCGACGTTGCCGAGCGCGCCCGCGAGGCACGCCAGCAGCGGCTCGGGCGCCGCCGCGAGCTGGTTGTAGACCTGGTAGAGGCTGTTGGACGCGTACACGGTCACCGTGCTGTCGCCGGGCGCGAAGCCGCGCGCGATGGAGAACGGCTCCCACGGCAGGTCGTCCGGATGCTCGGCGAAGCAGAACGAGTACTTGCCGGGATTGCCGAGCGTCGCGCGGTCGAGGAAGCCGGGCCGCGTGTTCATCACGTTCATCATCGTCAGCCGCACGGCGCGGCCGATGGTGGCGTTGGGCCGGTGACCCTGGCCGAAGGCGTTGTTGCCGCCGTTGATGCCCAGCCGCTGCGCGACCGGCCCATTGACGATGAGGACCATCGCGGAGCCGCCGGTGCTGCTCGCGGGGCCGTGATACGCGAAGTCGGGATGACAGAGACCGCGCACGGCGGCCACGACGACCGGCAGGTATTCGGGTCGGCAGCCGGCCATGACGGCGTTGATGGCGACCTTGTCGGCGACGACGACGGTGTTGCGGCCGGCGATCTCGCCGAGGACTTCGTCGCCGCGCAGGCCCGCGGCCTTCAGCATATCGGCGATCGACACCTCGGTCGGCGGCACCACCGGCAGGCCGTCGGTCCAGCCGGCGTCGTAGTACGCCTCGATGAGCGCGGCGGGGTCGGTCGAAACGCTCGCGCCGGACGTCGCGTCGTTGGTGCGGGCCATCGCGGAGGCGAAGCGTAGCACAGTCGCCGTCGCTTGACGGGCGCTCGAACGATCGTCTACGTTCGCCCCGTGTCCGCGATCTCCGTCCGCGGCGTCAGCAAGGCGTGGGGCACGACGCGCGCGGTGGACGACGTGTCCTTCGAG
>QHSB01000413.1 GCA_003220335.1 Candidatus Rokuibacteriota bacterium | reverse complement strand
TTCGTGGTCCACGCCGGCACCGTGCAGATCAGGCGGACCTTCGACGGCGTCGAAAAGCTCCTGTCCACGCTCGGCGAGGGCGAGCTGTTCGGCGAGCTGGCGCTGTTCCGCTCGGCGCCGCGCTCGGCCGACGCCGTGGCCGTCACCGAGGTCGAGCTGCTCGTGCTCAAGACCGAGCGGCTCGACTGGCTGATCCGCAACCGGCCCCAGCTCACGGCCGAGGTCGTGCGGCGCCTCGCCAACTGGGTGGTCCAGACCGACCGCGAGCGCGCGCTGTCCAACCGCTGAGCGCCCCCATCCGCGTCCTCGTGCAGCGTCTCGACCGCGAGCTGCCCCTGCCCGCCTACGCGCGCGAGGGTGACGCCGGGCTCGACCTCCACGCGCGCGAGGCGGTGACCCTGGCGCCCGGGGCACGCGCCGCCGTCGGCACCGGCATGGCGATCGCGCTGCCGGCGGGCTACGCGGGCTTCGTCCTGCCGCGCTCGGGGCTCGCCCTGCGCCACGGCGTGAGCCTCGTGAACACGCCCGGACTGATCGACGCCGGCTACCGCGGCGAGATCCGCGTCGTGCTCATCAACCACGACCGCTCCACGCCGGTCACCCTCGCCCGCGGCGACCGCATCGCGCAGCTCGTCGTGCAGCGCGTGGAGCACGTCGAGCTCATCGACGTCGGCGAGCTACCAGAGACCGCCCGCGGCGCCGGCGGCTTCGGCTCGACCGGAACATAAGACTCGAAAGCGGAACGTAAGACTCGAATTGGGAACGTGAGACTCGACGCCGTGCGCCGCGCTATATACGCGCTATATAGAGGAGCGCCCCGGGTTCCCCGGGGCGCTCCGAACATCGGGGGGTATGGGGGGCCATTTCGGGGCCCCCCCATTTCTATTGCTGCTTCACCATGAAGTGCGCGCGGCGGTTCTTCGCCCAGCACCCTTCGGTGTGGTCCGAGCACTGCGGCCTTTCCTCACCGTACGAGACGATCGACACGCGCCCGGCCTGCACGCCGTGCGCGGCGAGATAGTTCTGCGTCGCCTTGGCGCGGCGCTCGCCGAGCGCGAGGTTGTATCCGACGGTGCCGCGCTCGTCGCAGTGGCCCTCGATCAGCACGAGTTGCCGCGGGTTGGCCTTCAGCCACGCCGCGTTGGCGTCCAGCGCCTGCGTGGCCTCCGCCGTGAGATCGTACCTGTCGAACTCGAAGTGGACGTCGGCGAGAGTGTCGGCGACCTTGAATCCTTCGATTCGCTGCCGCGTGGTCGACCCGACCGCCGCCGCCTGGCGCGTTCCGCCCTCCATGGACCGGGGACCCGTGGGCACCGTCATGGCCGTACCCGACGGCGGCGGAGCGGCGGCCGTCGAGGCCCCCGGGGTCTTGGCGCATCCCGCCGCCGCCAGGCTAACGAGCAACATCCCCTGCACGATGAGCGCTGTCCTCATGCACGTCTCCTATCGATGATGTCGTTCAACGCCGCCGGCCATTCGCGTCACGGACGAGCCGCCGCAGTGTAGCCAGCAGCGCCGGCGCCTCCGTTCGCAATTCGGCGAGTGAGTAGAGGGCCAGCCGGCGAAGGACCGTCTCGCCGGCCGGCCTGAGAGTCACGACCACTTGTCGGCGGTCGCCGTCGTCGCGCCGCCGGGCCACCAGCCCGCGCTTGACGAGACGGTCCACCAGCTCCACCGCGCTGTGATGCCGGATCTGGAGCCGCTCGGCGAGCATGCCGACCGTCACCGCACCGCGAGCCTCCAGCCCCTTGATCTGGAGGAGCAGCACGTACTGCTGGGGCTCGACCCCCGCGGTCCGCGCCGCGGTCTCGCGCCGGCCGATGAGGCGGCGCAGCTGGTAGCGCCACTCGGCGAGCGTCGCGTAATCCACCCGTCGGGTCTCGGCCTGACTCACCGTACGATCATATCGCTTTACGATATGAGCCCGGGCCGCGAACCGCAAAGTACGGCTAAGGCCTCGTCGGCATTGCACTTGCGTGGGGGGGTACCCTGCACTCAGAGGTGGTGCGGGATGGACCTCTCACGACGCGACTTCATCCGCATCTCGGCCGGGACCGGCGGCGCCGCCCTCGGCGGCCTGGCGGGACTCGGCGCCGATCTCGCTCCCACACTGGCCGCGGCCGCCGAGCTGCGGATCAAGGACGCCAAGACCTACCCGAGCATCTGCCCCTACTGCTCCGTCGGCTGCGCCACGCTCGTGCACACCGTCGGCGGCAAGATCGCCAACATCGAGGGCGATGCGCGCAGCCCGCACAACGAGGGCACGCTCTGCCCCAAGGGCGCCGCGATTTACCAGCTGCACGTCAATCCGAACCGGCCGACCAAGGTCCTGCACCGCGCGCCCGGCGCCGCGCAGTGGGAGGTGTGGGATCTCGAGCGGGCCATGGCCCGGGTGGCCGAGCTCGTGAAGAAATCCCGCGACGAGACCTTCATCGAGCAGCTGGAGAGCGGCGCGCGCGTCAACATGACGCCGGCCATCTTCTCGCTGGGCGGCGCCACGCTCGACAACGAGTGGAACCACATCCAGCAGAAGCTCATGCGCGGCCTCGGCATCGTCGCGATCGAGAACCAGGCCAGGATCTGACACTCCTCCAGCGTCCCCGGACTGGGGACACGGTTCGGACGCGGCGCCGCCACGCTCTATCCGCGCAGCATGGCCGACTCCGACTGCGTCGTCGTCATGGGCTCGAACATGGCCGAGTGTCACCCGGTGGCCTTCCGCTGGCCGATGCTGGCCAAGGCGCGCGGCGCCAAGCTCATCCACGTCGACCCGCGCTTCACGCGCACAAGCGCGATGGCCGACATCCACGCGGCGATCCGCGCGGGCTCGGACATGGCGTTCCTGGGCGGGCTCGTCACCTACGTGATCAACAGTCGGCGCTGGAACACCGACCCGTTCTTCAAGAGCTTCGTCGTCAACTACACGAACGCGGCCACCATCGTCTCGGCCGACTACAAGGACACCGAGGACCTCGACGGTGTGTTCTCCGGGCTGAAGGAGTACCAGGAAAAGATCAAGGAGTGGCCGCTCAACGCCTTCCTCGGCCAGTACGACAACAAGACGTGGCAGTACGCGGCTCCCGGCGGCGAGGCCGGCGCCGGCTGGAAGGCGCCCGCGCAGCAATCGGGCGAGCACAAGGCCGCCGACGAGAACGTGGGCGCGCCCGCCACCTCGCAGAAGCCGACGCTGCCGCCCGGCCCGCCGTTCGAGCCGCTGGTGAAGTCGCTGCTCAAGCCGCCGCCGCCCCGGGACGACACGCTCCAAGACCCGCGCTGCGTCTTCCAGATTGTCAAGCGCCACTTCGCGCGCTACACCCCCGAGCTCGTCGAGCGCGTCACCGGCTGTCCGAA
>QHSB01000412.1 GCA_003220335.1 Candidatus Rokuibacteriota bacterium | reverse complement strand
GTCGCTGGCGGCGCCGAGCCCGGAGGGAGGACCCGCATGACGCTCGCCGGCGGCGGCACGTGACACGCGTCCGCGTCGGAACCTCGGGCTGGAACTACACCGAGTGGAAGGGCTCGTTCTATCCCGACGACATGAAGCCGGCCGCGATGCTGCCCTATTATGCAACGCGCTTCGGCACCGTCGAGGTCAACGCGACGTTCTACCGCATGCCGACGCCGAAGGTGGTGGCCGGCTGGGCGGCGGCGGTCCCCGCCGAGTTCACCTTCGTGCTCAAGGCGCCGCAGCGGATCACGCACTTCGCGCGGCTCCGCGACGTCGACGACTCCGTGCGCGTCTTCTGCGACGTCGCGCGCGGGCTCGGGGCGCGGCTCGGTCCCCTGCTCTTCCAGCTGCCGCCGAACTTCAAGAAGGATCTCGGCCGGCTCGGCGACGTCCTTTATATGGTGCCGCCGGAGCTGCGCATGGCCTGGGAGTTCCGTCACGACTCCTGGTTCGCCGACGACGTCTACGAGCGGCTACGCGCGCGCAACGCCGCCCTGGCCATCGTCGAGGACGACGACAAGACGACGCCCGCCCTGGCCACCGCCGACTGGGGTTATTTCCGGCTGCGCGCGGTGGATTACACGGACGCGCGGCTTCAGGCCTGGGTGAAGACAATCCGCGGCGTCGGCGCGGGCTGGCGCGACGCCTTCGTGTTCTTCAAGCACGAGGAGCGCGGGACCGGGCCCGCGCTGGCGCAACGGCTCGAAACTCTGCTCGCGACCTGATACGCTCGCAGCCCGACATCGTCTCGGTCCCGAGAGGAGGCGCGCGATGCTCGATCTGCTGATCCGGAACGGTCAGGTGGTGACGCCGCAGGGCGCGGGGGCGTGGGAGATCGCGGTGCAGGACGGCAAGATCGTCGCCGTGGCGGCGCCGGGAGCGTTCCGCGAGGCCACGCGCGTGATCGACGCGGCGGGCAAGGTGGTCGTGCCCGGCGGCGTCGAGCCGCACACGCACCTGGCGCATCGCATCCAGATGCACCCCGACGACGATCTGCACACGCTGGGCCCCGAGGAGGACTCGCGGGGGATGGCGTTCGGCGGCACCACGACCCACGTCGACTTCGCCTTCGTGCGTCCGGACGACGACCTGCCGTCGGCGGTCGAGCGGCGCGCCGCGCGCTGGAAGGGCAACTCGTACACGGACTACACCTTCCACATCACGCTGGCCGGCCCGCTGCCGCTCAAGACCTTCGACGCGATCCCCGAGGCGATCCAGCAGGGCTTCCCGTCGTTCAAGGTCTTCACGACGGACGTGCTGCCGCCGCACCCGAAGCGGCCGTCGAACCGGCTGGACTTCGGGCGCCTGCAATACGCGATGGAGAAGGTCGCGCCGCGCGGCGGGATCATGGTCGTGCACGCCGAGGATCACGACGTCGTGCAGTTCATGTACGAGCGCTTCCGCGAGGAAGGACGCATGGACGGCGCCAACCTGCCGCTCGTGCACAACAAGGTCTCGGAGATGCTGTCGTTCCGACGCGCCATCAACCTCGCCTCGGTCATGGACGCCGCCATCTACTTCGTGCACACCTCCGCGCGCGAGGGCGTGGAGGCCGTGGCCGAGGCGCGCGGGCACGGCCTGCCGATTTACGCCGAGACGCTGCACCACTACACCTGCTTCACCGCGGACGACTACCGCTCGCCGCGGGGCTTCTGCTATCACACTTATCCCTCGCTGAAGTATCCGGAGGACCAGGCCGCGCTCTGGGACGGTCTGCTCAACGACGCCGTGTCGACCACCGCCACCGACGAGTACCCGACGACGCTGGCGCTGAAGCTGCGCGGCAAGACGATCGAGGACGTGACGGGCGGCAACCTCGGCGCCGAGGCGCGCATGGGGATCGTCTACACCGAGGGCGTGGTCAAGCGGAAGATGTCGCTCGAGCGCTTCGTGCAGGTGACGTCGTCGAACGCCGCGAAGATCCTCGGCCTCTATCCGCGCAAGGGCGCGCTGGCGCCCGGCAGCGACGCCGACGTCGTCCTGATCGATCCCTCGATCAACCGGAAGCTGGTGAAGGACGACTTCCACGTCAGCGACTACAGCCCGTGGGAGGGCTGGGACGTGCGCGGCTGGCCGGTGACCACGGTCCTGCGCGGCAAAGTCATCGTGGAGAACGGACGCCTGTCCGGCGACACGCGCGACGGGCAGCTGATCGCGCGCAAGATCGACGGCGCGGTGCTGCGCCGTCCGGCCTGCTGAGAACCGCTACCGGCCCAGCATGATCGGTCCGACGAAGACCTCGCTGGCGTGCGGGGCGTCTTCGGAGTGGCTCTCGATGCCGATGCCCATGAGCGGGGGCGGCGGCGTGCCGAAGAGCCGGATGTAGTCGCGCTCGACGTACCGGGTCTCGCTCACCCAGTTTCCGAGGTCGGCCGGCCCCGAGCGGACGACCACGAGCCAGCGCTCGAGCATCATCTGCTTCTGGTGCGTCTCCGTGTCGACCGGCGCGCGCGTGTCCCAGACGTAACCCAGCGCCCGGGGTCGGTAGCGCGGTGGGAAGAAAAGCACGATCCGCGCGACCTGGTCGCTGATCTCGCCGCGGATGTCACCCTGCTCCGGCAGCGTGACGGCCTTCCACTGCCAGTGGAGGATCCGCTCGTGCCGCACGTCGACGTCGATCGACCGCGCCAGCCGCACGCTATAGCCCTCGGTCTTCAGCCAGAGCGCGCGCCGGCCCTCGTCGATGACGACCGCCGGCGGAAACTTGAGCTTCGGCTCGCGACCGTAGAAGGACCACGTCGCGGGCAGGCGACCCGCGGCCGGGCGATCGCTCCAGTCCTCGACGACGCGCGGCGCCTGGGCGTGCAGGTCGACGGCGACGCCGATGAGCGCGGCCACGATCACCCCGACCCGCAGGCGCATGTCAGTCGCGCAGCGCGCCGGCCGTGAGCCCGCGGACGAGCCAGCGCTGGAGCCCGACCACGATCAGGATCGGCGGCAGGCTCGCGAGCATCGAGGCGGCGGCGATGTCGCCCCACGGCACCTCGTAGACGCCGGGGAAGAGCGCGAGGGCCACGGGCACGGTGCGGCTGGCCTCGGTCGCGGTGAAGGTGTACGCGAAGAGCAGCTCGTTCCAGGACGTCAGGAACACCAGCAACCCGGCCGACGCGATGCCTGGCGCGATCAGCGGCAACACGACGCGCCCGAGCGTGGCCAGCCGGCCGGCGCCGTCGATCTGCGCCGCCTCCTCCACCGCCACGGGCACCTCGCGCACGAAGCCCGCGAGCAGCCAGAGCACGAGCGGCAGCGCGAATGAGGTGTCGGCGAGCACGAGCGCCAGCCACGTGTCGCGCAGCTCGAGCGCGCGCAGCAGCACGAAGAGCGGTCCGACGATGGTGACCTGGGGGAACGCCGTGCACGCGACCACGCCGAGCAGCAGCGCGTGCTTGCCGGGGACGGGCAGCCGCGCCAGCGCGTAGGCGCCGGGCGCGCCGAGGGCGACCGCGAGCAGCGTCGTG
>QHSB01000411.1 GCA_003220335.1 Candidatus Rokuibacteriota bacterium | reverse complement strand
TCGCACGAACTCCATGTCGTGCTCGATGACGAGCACCGAGCGGTCGGCGGCGATCGATTCCAGCAGCGCGCCGGTCCGCGCCGTCTCCTCGTCGGTCATGCCCGCCACCGGCTCGTCCACCAGCAGCAGCTCCGGATCCTGCGCCATCACCATGCCGATCTCGAGCCACTGCTTCTCCCCGTGCGACAGGACGCCGGCCGGCAGCGACGCCTTGCCCCCGAGCCCCACCGTGCTCAGCGTGGCGGCGATCCGCTCGCGCTCGCCCGCGGCATCACGCTCCAGGAGGGCGGCGAAGACGCCCTTGCTGGCGCGCTTGAGCGAGAGCTCGACGTTGTCCCACACGCTGAGGTTGACGAAGACGGACGGCGTCTGGAACTTGCGGCCGATGCCGAGCCCGACCACGTCGTTCTCGGCGAGCGGGAGGAGATCGGTGTGGTCGCCGAAGATCACGCGGCCGTGCTCGGGCTTCGCCCGCCCGGAGATCACGTCGAGCAGCGTCGTCTTGCCCGCGCCGTTCGGGCCGATGACCACGCGCAGCTCGCGGCGGTCCATGTAGAAGTTCAGGCGCGACAGCGCCTTGAAGCCGTCGTAGGAGACGGTCACGTCCTCGAGATAGATGATGGAGCCGGCGGAGGTCATGCCCGGCTGCGGGCGCTCGCGGTCGGCGTGGCCGTCGATGGCGCACGTCCCGTGAGCGACCAGACGCGCGCGGCCGCGCGGGCGACGGCGCCGACGACGCCGTCCGGGAAGAACAGCACGACGCCCATGAAGAGGCCGCCGAGGAACAGCAGCCAGACGTCGGGATAGCTGGTCGTGAGCCACGACTGCATCCAGTTCACGCCGACCGCCCCGGCCACCGCGCCCACCAGGGTGCCGCGCCCGCCGGCGGCCACCCACACCACCATCTCGATCGACGGCAGCACGCCGATCTTCGCGGGCGTGATGATGCCGACCTGCGGCGCGTACAGCGCGCCCGCCACGCCGGCCAGCACGGCGGAGACGACGAACACGAACAGCTTGAAGCGCGCGGGCGAGTAGCCGGAGAAGAGCACGCGCGTCTCGCTGTCGCGAATCGCCACGAGCACCTTGCCCGCGCGGCTGCCGGTGATCCGGCGACAGAGCAGGTACGCCACCACGAGCGTCGCCGCCGTGACCGCGTAGAGGCCGCGCTGCGTGGACGGCTGGTTCAGCGGAAAGCCGAAGATCGTCTTGAAGTCCGCGAGGCCGTTGGTGCCGCCCAGCCGCATCTCGTTCCGATTGAAGACCAGCCATGCCGACAGCGCGAGCGCCTGCGTGATGATGGAGAAATAGACGCCGCGGATGCGGCTGCGAAACGCGAGGAACCCGAACGCCAGCGCGAACAGGGCCGGGACCAGCACCACCGCCGCCAGCGTGAATGCGCCCGAGTAGAACGGCCTCCAGAACAGCGGGAGCTCCTTGATCTGGTTCCAGACCATGAAGTCCGGCAGCGCGCTCTGGTACACGCTCTTGGAGCCGATCTCCAGCATCAGATGCATGCCCATCGCATAGGCGCCCAGCCCGAAGAACACGCCGTGGCCGAGGCTGAGCACGCCGGCATAGCCCCACAGGAGATCCAGGCCCAGCGCGAGGATCGCGTACGCGAGGAACTTGCCGAAGAGATTCAGCCGGAAGTCGGAGAGATGCAGCGGCGAGCTCGTGGGCAGCGCGTTGCAGATCGGCAGCACCACCACGAGCAGCAGGGCGGCGACGGCGATGGCGACTGCCTCACGCTTCGGCACTGCGTCCCCGCGTGGCGAAGAGTCCGGCCGGCCGGCGCTGCAGGAAGATCATGACCGCGACCAGGATGGCCACCTTGGCGAACACCGCGCCGAGCGCGGGCTCGATGCCCTTGTTGAGTCCGCCGATGCCGGCGGCGGCCAGGATGGTTCCCGCGAGCTTCCCGACGCCGCCCGTCACGACCACCATGAAGGAGTCCACGATGTAGTTCTGGCCGAGCGAGGGCCCCACGTTGCCGATCTGCGTGAGGGCCGCACCCGCGAGGCCGGCCAGGCCGGCGCCGAGCCCGAAGGTCACCGCGTCCACGACGCCCGCGCGCACGCCGAGGCACGACGACATCCCGCGGTTCTGGGTCACCGCCCGGATGGTGAGCCCGCGGTCGGTGCGGAAGAGCAGCCAGTACATGCCCGCCACGCTCACCGACGCGAGCGCGATGATGAAGAGCCGGTTGAACGGCAGGGTGAGCCCGGTCATGAGGGCGAAGCCGCCGGAGAGCCAGCTCGGCGAGGAGACGTCCACGTTGGCGGCGCCGAACCACAGGCGCAGCCCCTGCTGGATGATCAGCGAGGCGCCCCACGTCAGCAGGAGCGTCTCCAGCGGGCGGCCGTAGAGCCGGCGGATGACCCCGCGCTCGAGGACGATGCCGACGAGCGCGGCGACCACGAATGACACGGGCAGCGCCACCACGAAGTAGGCGTCGAACCACTCGGGCCACCGCGCCCGAAACACGTTCTGCACGACGAAGGTGCTGTAGGCGCCGAGGGCCATCAGCTCGCCGTGCGCCATGTTGATCACGCCCATCAGGCCGAACACGATGGCCAGCCCGAGCGCCATCAGGAGCAGGATGGACGCGAGCGAGGCGCCCTGGAACACCGTCTCCACGGTGCGCACGAGCAGGCTCCAGCGCTCGATCTGCCGGATGGCCTGGATCGCCGCGTCGCGCTCCGCGGGTGAGGCGGCCGCGTCCACGCCGAGCTTCTGCAGGGCGGGCATGGCGTCGAACGAGTGGAGGTCGCCCAGCGACTGGGCGGCGAGGATGCGGACCGCCGGCGCGCCGTGCGCGAGACGGATGAGCGCGAGCGCTTCCTGCAGCGCGTGGCGCACGCGCTCGACGCGTTCCCGCGCGATGGCGGCCTCGACCACCGTCGCCGCGGCCGCGTCGGCCTGGTGGCCGAGCTTCATGGCGGCGCCCCGGCGCCTCTCCGCATCGGGGCTGGCGAGCTGTATGCGCGTCTCGTCGGCGTCCAGGAATGGCTTGATGGCGATCCGCAGCCGCCGATCGGCGGCGATCTCGGTGAGACTCGACGCGGGGACGGTGCCGAGCAGCTTGCGGTCATAGGCCGAGGCGATCTCGACGAGCTCCGCGTCGCCCTTGGTGGACTTGGCGCCGCCGATCACCACCTCCGCCGTCTTGCCCTGGGTGCGCGCGTACACGTTGCCATCGCGGAGCGCGGCGAGGAACTCGAGCCACTTCGGATCCCGCGTGCCGCCGAGCGTGTTCACCGCCGCCTCGCGCCTGTCACTGTCGTCGACCGCGAGATCGGCGAGCGCCTTGAGCGCTTCCGGAGACTGCGCGT
>QHSB01000330.1:1572-5070 GCA_003220335.1 Candidatus Rokuibacteriota bacterium | reverse complement strand
TGTTCCGGTGGAAGGTCAGCAATCCCCTGCTGGTGGCCGCGACTGCGATCATCGGGCTCATCGCGTTCCCCCTACTCAAGCCGGAATGGGTATTCGTGAAATAGGACGACGCAGCATGAGCGTCACACCACCCGCACTTACCCGGTGCCGACTCGTGAAGCGCCCGTCGCTCGCGATGCGACGACGTGTCCGTCCTGTGGCGCGAAGACGCCATGGGTCCCTGATGAGCCCAGCGGCGATCCGCGATTGATCCGGGTGGCGATGGTGGGCGGCGGCGGCGTCTTACTGATCCTCTTGCTCTTCGTGTCTGGACTGCTGATGTTCGGACCCGCGGCCGAGGACAACGCGCGGGGGCATCGACCTCCGGCCGCCACCCATCCTCGACCTCGAGGCTAGGAATCTCGGCGCATCTTTCGACCTCCAGGAGGAGGCCATGGCAAAACAATCGCTCGTGCCCTTGATGGCCGCCGTTCTGCTGTGCTCCGCGTCTCCAGCCCGGAGCCAAGAGTTGCCCGAGGGCGAAGGCAAGGAATTGGTCGCCGCCCAGTGCAACAGCTGTCACCCGTTCTACGCGCGCGTCGGCGCCGGATATACGGCTCAGGGGTGGCACACCGTCATGCGGATGATGACCAATCACGGTGTGTCGATTCCGCCGGATCAGCTTGCGACGATGACGGCCTACTTGACCAAGAACTTTCCAGAAAAGGCGAAGCCCGTCGGGGTCGTGATCCCGGGGCCCGCGAAGGTCTCGATCAAGGAGTGGCAGGTGCCCACGCCCGGATCGCGGCCACACGATCCCCTGGCGACGGCGGATGGAGCGCTCTGGTACACGGGGCAAATGAACAATGTGCTCGGCCGGCTCGATCCGAAGACCGGCCGCTTCAAGGAATTCCCCCTCAAGACGCCTCACTCCGGACCGCATGGCCTGGTCGAGGACAAGGACGGTCACATCTGGTACACCGGCAACACCGGAGCGCTCGTCGGCAAGCTCGATCCGAAAACGGGCGCGGTCACCGAGCACAAGATGCCGGATCCGGACGTGAAGGATCCGCACACGTTGATCTTCGACCAGAGCGGAATCCTCTGGTTCACGGCACAGAATGCCAACCGGGTGGGGCGCCTCGACCCGAAGACTGGCGAGATCAAGCTGCTCACGCCGCCGACACCCAAGTCGCGCCCCTATGGCATGGCGGTGAATTCGAAGGGCACCGTGTTCTACGTCGCGTTCGGCGCCAACAAGGTAGGGAGTGTCGATCCGAAGACGCTGGAGATTCGTGAGTACCCATTGCCGGATTCGGCATCGCGCCCGCGCCGCATCACGATCACCCGCGATGACGTCATCTGGTACAGCGATTTCTCGCGCGGCTATCTGGGTCGTCTCGATCCTGCGACCGGCAAAGTGACCGAGTGGCCATCCCCGAGTGGGCCGAAGTCCGAGCCCTACGGCATCTCGGCGATCAGCGACATCATCTGGTACAGCGAATCCGGCACGACCCCGAACACGGTCGTGCGCTTCGATCCCAGAACCGAGAAATTCCAGAGTTGGGCGATCCCTGGGGGTGGCAACATCGTGCGCAACACGTCCGTCACGCGGGATGGCGACTTCGTGCTGGCAAACAGCCTGGTGAACGCCGTGACCCTCGTCAAAATCTCCAAATGAAGTGACGTGTACCACGCGGGGAACCTGACGTGAGTGAGGGCGCCCGAAGCGGCCGTCTCCGGCGAGAGCTCGGGCCGTTCACCGCCACGCTCTTCACAGCGGGGATGATGGTCGGCATCGGCATCTTCGCGACCTTTGGCGCGGCGACCGAGGCCGCAGGAAGCGGCATCCTCGTTGCGATTCTGCTGGGGGGCAGCGTCGCGCTGGCGACCGGGATCAGCGCGGCTCAGCTGGGTGTGAACAACCCGACCGAGGGCGGCGCCTTCACCTGGGCTCGTGACTTCGATCACCCCACGCTCGGCTTCATCGCCGGCAGTGGCTATCTCGGCAAGAACTTGGTCTCGATGAGTGTCATCGCACTCGCCTTCGCGACCTACCTCGGGCAGGTGATCCCGGGTCTTCCCGCGCACATCGTTGCGGCCGCCGGAGTGCTCGCGATCACCGGCCTCAACCTGTTCGGCATCCACCTGACCTCGCGGGTGCTCATCGGCCTCCTCGCGGTGGTCGTCGCCCTGCTTGCGCTGTACGGCGCGGCCGCGCTGCACGCCGTGGATGCGGGTCACCTTGCCCCGATCCTCGGCAACAAGGGAGCCCTCGGCGTGGCCGCCGGGGCGGCGATCTTCTTTTGGACCTGGGATGGCTTCATGCGGATGGCGATCATGGCCGGCGAGGTCAAGCAGCCTCGGAGAACCATCCCCATCGCCATCGGCGGCGGCGTCGCGATCGCCGCGGTGATCTTCGTAGGTACCGGTGCGATCACGCTCGGTGTGCTCGGTGCGGACGAGATCGGACGGCAGGACACGCCGATGCTCGCAGCGGCGCAGAAGGCGACGGGGCAATGGGGAAGCTGGGTGATTCTCGCGGCGGCGATTGTCGCCGCGCTCGCAGAAATTCTGGGCGACCTGCTCAGCGCCTCGCGCGTCGTTCTGCCGATGGCCGAGGCGCGCGAGCTTCCTGCCTGGCTGGGGAAGATCCACGCGCGCTCGCGCAGTCCGCGGCGAGCGGTTCTCGCGCTCGGGCTCCTGAGCGCCGGTGCCGACCTCGTCTTCGATTTGCGGCCACTGATCGAGGTCGGTGGCTCGTTCATGCTCGCCTGGTATTTCATCACGCATTACGCGGCGCTCCAGCTGCCCGTCAGGAAGCGCCTGACCTCGCCGATCTTTTCCTGGTACGGCATCGTCGGCTGCATCGGCCTCACCATCGCGATGCCGCATGCCGCGGTCCTCATTGCGGCAGGCACGCTGGCGGCGCTGACGGTCAGCCGCTGGCTCCTCCGCCGCACCATCTTGCGCCGGAGAGCCGCATGACTGTCGTTCGCAGCGACTTGCTGCACACGCGTGGCCTCAGATTTCTGCTGCCAGCCGCGGGGTTCGGCGTTGAAGGGGCAGCGACCGCGACTCCGAGGAGGAACCGATGAGCGGACTCCCCCTGTATCCTGCCTACGGAATCTTCATCGTCCGGATCACGACGGGAGCGCTCTTCGCGGTTCACGGCTATCAAAAGTTCGCTGGTGGCATCGGTGGCGTGGTCAGCTTCTTCTCGAAACTCGGCGTGCCCGCGCCCGGCGTGCTGGCACCGTTCGTTGCGGGTCTTGAGCTCGTCGGCGGGATGTTGTTGATTCTCGGCGTCGCGACGCGATGGATCAGCCTGCTTTTCGCCTGTGAGATGCTCGTCACGACGGTGTTCGTGCAGATACCAGCGAAAGGTTGGAACGGCGCCGATCTCGACAGGATGTTACTGGCTGCCACCCTCCTCTTCATCCTGGCGGGACCCGGCGCGTGGGCCGTCCAGGGCTCGAACCCAACGAACACAGACGTCGTCAAGTCAAGATCGCCGGA
>QHSB01000330.1:0-1521 GCA_003220335.1 Candidatus Rokuibacteriota bacterium | reverse complement strand
CATTCTGGGCCGTGTTTCCTTTGGGACCGGCCGAAATCGGCGGTGTGGCGTTCGGGGCCTTCGGGATCTGCGAACTGCTCGGGAGACTGCTGTCCTGGACCAAGCCCAATGGGCCGTTGCCACGCTTCAGCGACCGCCGCCGAGGTCCACACACAACGTGACCCGGCACGCGCGGGACGAAGACGCCGCAATACCGCCGTCGGCATTGAAGTTGCCGCCTTGAACGCCATGCGCTCCGTTCTCCTTCTCGCATGCCTCGGGATTGCGGCGACCAGCTTGATGGCGGGTGCTGGCGACGTCGACCGCATCCAGGGTGTCGTCACCGAGCTCCACCCTCAGGGCTTCGTTCTCGCCACGGAAGGTCGGACCGTCGTCGTCGACATGTCCGCGCTCGGGGGCATCACGATGGCCCTCGCGAAAGGCCAAGCCATCGTCGCGATCGGAACACTGGCGCCGAACGGCAAGACATTCCACGCAGTACGCCTCGAGCCACCAGCGGTTCGTACCGAGCCAACCGCAAAGCCTTAGTCACTCGTCGTCCCACGGCGAACACTCGAACCGGTCGGCTGACGACGATCCAGCTGGACCGAAGAACCTCCACAGCTGGACGCGATGGCCCTCGAGCGCCTGCTCGCGAACTACCAGGATGGCCGGCGGCAACCAAGAGGCCTGTGGGGAGAGGCGCTATCAATCGCCGGTTGACCGAGCCGCGGGCCGCGCCAAATCTTGCAGTTACGGCGGCGTCCCGCAAACTGGAAGGCGAACGCGCTCGAATGAAGGAAGCAGACAGCCAGTCGACGCGATTTGAACACTTGATTAGCGAATTGAATCACCCGGCGGCTGGGTCGTTGTCCCGCCCGAACGCCACATGAAGGTGATGCTCGAGGACGAGTCTCGGACCGGGACCTCCGGCGAAGAGGTCCCGGTGCCTCGACGCTGCTTAAATCAGAATCCCCGCCCCTTCATACACTCCATGTAGGCGTGCCTGAAGGCCGGGTCGGTTTGGCCAGCAGCCGCCATACCACGAACCTCATCAGAGGCAGCAGCCGCCGGGACCCCCGGCTGCGTGCTCGGGGCGTCGATGCCGGGCTCGGGGTCACCGGAGTTTGGCTCGCCGGTGCCGCGCTCGGGCTCACCGGGGAACCGGGCTTTGCGGCGGTGTCGGCTCCCGTTGCTGGTCTCGCGCCGGCGTTATCTTTGGGGGACGCGCTCGGGTTGCTCATCTTCGACTGCGCCATCCGATTGCAGGTGTCGAAGTCAGCCTGCGTTGGATCCGCCGCGAGCGCTGCGGTGGAACTGACCAGAAAAACGCTGGCCACGAGAACGATGAGAGCGCTGATTCTGTTCATAGGGTGTCCTCCTTATGCTTGACGAGCAATCGGTGTGCCGATGGGGTCTTTCGGCTTGACGGAGTACGAGCCGCTGAAACGGGTCCCGCAATCGCACACTACCGCGACAGCTGGCCGGTTCAGTTCACGCCGGAATTGTTCTGATAATCGGGGCTGTCTGGGTACTGCGTCG
>QHSB01000329.1 GCA_003220335.1 Candidatus Rokuibacteriota bacterium | reverse complement strand
TGACTGACCTGGCTGACCGCGACCTCGTAGACCGCCATGTCGGTCGGCACTTCATCCGACGGCGGGGCAGGCGGATTGACGCCGAGCTCTTGCGCCGTCAGCAGGACGACAGGGTCCCACCGGAACCCGCTCGTGTTCGCGGGATTGAAGGTGAGGACGTTCACGCCCTCGAAGCTCTGACTGACGTGGCTCGTCGCCAGGGCGTCATAGGTGCTGACGTTGATGACGGCGCCGGCATCGAAGGGAGTTGCGTACGGCCGCGTGATCGAAACGCCGACATCGAACACCGGCGCGCGTGTGCCGACGCCCTTCACGAAGTCGTCCAGCCACTCGAGCATCGAGTCGACGACATAGCTGACTTCTCCGACTTTGTTCACCGCCCGCGGGTGGCCGACATCGCCGAAGTACGACTTGATCGGGTAGTTTGCGTCGATGACCTTCAGCGCCCGCAGCATCCGGAGCGATTCGTGAATCGGGAACAGGTCGTCGGTGAACCCCTGGACCTGAAAAATCGGCAGTCGGGTCGCGT
Organism: Candidatus Rokuibacteriota bacterium; assembly: GCA_003220335.1. Classification (GTDB taxonomy): domain Bacteria; phylum Methylomirabilota; class Methylomirabilia; order Rokubacteriales; family CSP1-6; genus AR12. Next base: position 2,033 of record QHSB01000329.1, on the reverse strand, counting down.
TGTTGGCCGCCACATCCCAGAATCGTTGTTGCCAGTACACGGAGCGGTATCCCTGGATGCCATCGACGATCGGCTTCCAGAACGGCAGCGCATAGTTGGGCTCGGTCCCGTTGACCACGGCGAGCCAGCCGAAAAGATACAGAGGATAGTTCGAGTACGGGCGAGTCTGCGACGGCGTACGGAAGCCCGTCAGGAAGAGGCCGTTGACGTAACTCAGCTTCACGCCGCCCGCCGGCGACGTGGCGTCGTTCGGCTTGCCGTTGGGAATGAGCGCATACAGCAGATCGCTCCCGGCAGCCACCGGGACGACGGTCCGAAGCTGCACCGTCTTGCCGCCGGGGCTCGTGAACGTCGGCTGCGCGGCCTCCAGCCATGAATGCGCGCCGCCATACGAGGCGCCCATGACGGCCACCGCTCCTGGGTCTGCCTCTAACCGGACGTCATCGACGACCTGGCCGATCATGCTTCGCAGATCGGCGAGCTCGACGTCGACGTCGCCGAAGTTTGTCTGGCCCCACGACTTTCCGAACCCGCGCGTGGAGTAGCGCAGATAGGTGTACCCGCCACCATGCGTGACGCCGGCGGTGTCGACCTTACCGCCGCCGGCCAGATCGTCGTCATACTGGCGTCCGGCGTTCTTACTCGCGCCCCACCCGTGCACGTACACGACGAGCGGATGCAGGCCGGCGCTCTGCGGAACGCGCACCGTCACGTCGAGCAGCGTGCCGTCCACGCTGCTGGCGAGGAAGCCGGAGCACTCCCGCGGCGTCGAGGGGTCGGACGGCGCATCGCACTGCAGGGCGGGCGCCGTCGTCCCTTGGCCCGTGAAGCTGCCGATCGCGGTGGTGTCCGGCCCGAACGTTCGTGGCGCGGGTGGCCCGTCGTCCTGAGCGAGCACGGCCCCCACCGCGATCGAGCCGACCAGGAATACGCCGACCGTCAGTCGCGCGATCACATTCCGCTGGCCCATGGTCGAACTCCTCCGTCTCGGATGGCTGCGCGAAGCCACCTGCAAAAGCCACGCCCGTAGCGCGCGGTAGCGATCTATTGACCTGATCGTCGTTCTGGTCGATTCTCCTCCGCACCGACATGGGCGCGCGGACCGGGCGGCAATACATCAAGGGCCTTCAAGATCAGCAGCGCGAGGTCTGGCTGGGGGGCGAGCGCGTCAAGGACGTGACCACGCACCCCGGGCTGGCCAACGGCGTGCGCGCCATCGCCGCGCTCTACGACATGCAGCACGATCCCGCCCTCCGTGACGACATGACGTACGTGTCGCCGGCGAGCGGTGAGCGCGTGGGCCTGTCCTTCATCGTCCCCCGCACGCGCGAGGAGCTCGAGCGCCGGCGCGTCATGATGTCGCACTGGGCGCGCGCGACGTGCGGGATGATGGGGCGCTCGCCCGACTTCATGAACGTGACCTTCGCCGCCTGGTCCGCCGCCGAGCGCTACTTCGCGCAGGGCCGCCCCGAGTTCGGCGACAACGTCCGGCGCTACTACGAATACCTCCGTGAGCACGATCTGACCCTCACCCACGCGCTCATCAACCTGCAGCGGAGCCGGACGGTGTCGGGGGTGTTCAACCTGGAGCAGGGGACGGCGCTGAGCGTGGTGCGCGAGACCGACGCCGGCATCGTGGTGCGCGGCGCGCGAGTCCTCGCGACGCTGGGACCGATGTCCGACGAGATCGCCGTGTACTCGCCCCGCGTCGCGAGGCACACCGACAAGCACAGCCCCTTCGCCATCAACTTCGCCATCCCGTGCGGGAGCCCGGGACTGAAGTTCCTCTGCCGCGAGAGCTTCGACCTCGGCCGCTCTCGCTTCGACCATCCGCTGGCGTCGCGCTTCGAGGAGATGGATTGCGTCGTGTTCTTCGACGACGTCCTCGTCCCCTGGGAGCGCGTCTTCGTCCTGGGCGACGTCGACCTCATCAACAACACCGCCATGACGACGCACTCGGCGGCGCATACCGCGCACCAGGGGGCCGCGAAGAATCTGGCCAAGTGCGAGTTCGTTCTCGGGGTGGCGCTGCA
>QHSB01000328.1 GCA_003220335.1 Candidatus Rokuibacteriota bacterium | reverse complement strand
GATGCGCCGGTAGGCCGGGTGGCCCTGCGGGCCGCTGCGCAGCTCGATGAGGTGCATCGCCTCGCGCGCGTTCATCTCCATGTAGAAACGGATGCGGTAGGCCATGGCCACCGCGTAGGAGGCCACCTCGGCCAGGCCCGCGGCCGCGATGGCGTCGTGCAGCGCCGCCGAGGCGTCGAGCGATCGATGCCAGCGGTCCTCGACGCGCGCCTCGGCGATGGCCTCGGGCATGACGGATCCGTGGTGCGGCGACAGCCGCTGCCACTCGAGCGTGAGCAACCGATGCCGCTGGAGATCGCGGAACGCGCCGTAATCCGCGAGGACGTCGAAGCGGTACGACGTGCGCTCCAGCGCGCGTCCCGGCCGATGTCGCCGGTTCGTCCGCCGACCCACGTAGGCGTCGAGGACGGCGCGGCGCTCGCCCTCCGTCATCTTCTGGGCGACCTCGAGCAGCCGATCGTCGGGCACGTCCGCCACGGCGTAGAGCGCGGCCGCCACGACCTTCACCTCGCCATCCGGGTCGAAGTCGGTCAGCGTGACCTCGTCGCGCGGAGCCACCACCGCTTCGTCGGACAGCAGCTCGGCGGCCAGCCGGGCCGTCGCCCGGCGCGTCTCCTCCAGGTACTGAGACCAGGCTCCGCCGCGATCGGGCAGGTCGACGCGCCGGAGAAACGCCGGAATCACCTTGCGCAGCTCGACGAGCATCGCGTCGGCGTACGAGCGCACCTCCGCGAGCGGGTGGGCGCGCATGCGCAGCAGCAAGTTCTCGTACGCCTGCCCGGTGCCGTAGATTCCGACGTTCGACGTCGTGGCCGCCGGCAGCAGCCCGCGCAGCGTGTCGAGCGCCTTCGCACGGATGCTCGTGCGGTACGCGGCATCCGACGTCTGCGCGTCCTGGGGGAACCGAGTCGAGAAATGCTGGCGCAGGACCGGCAACAGCTCGCGATAGGTCTCGAACATCGCGTCGAGCGTCCCGACGTAGCGGCGGCGAAGGTCGCCGTCGAGCTCACGGGGGACGTGATACCGAAAGCGGCCGTGGACGAGGTCGTCGTACGGAATGTACCGCGTCGACTGCTCGAGATAGGCGGCCAGACGACCCCACTCGAGCACCTTCGTCAGGATGTTCGAGGCACCCTCGCAGGCGAGGTGCACGCCGCCGAGCTGCGCGACGGAATCGTCGCCGTACTCGAAGAACATGCGGCCGTAGAGCTCTTCCGCGCGCGTTGTATCGAACGCCGTCGGTGCCGGCGTCCACAGCGTGCCGGTCGACAGGAATTCGTCGAGGAACAATCGGCGCAGGGATTTCGGCGAGCGCGAGTAGCGCGCGAAGAGGGCGCCCTTCACGACTTCGGGAAGATTCACGAGCGCGAAGACGGGGCCGTCGAGATTCGTGAAGTACGGCGAGAGGGCCGCCCGCTCCTCTGGGCTGAACTGAGCGGTCATCCGCAGAGCATCTTAACCGAGCGCCCGGAGCAGCGCCACCACGGCCACGGCCGTCGCCACCGACACGAGGAGGTTGACGCCGCGCGCGGCGAGGACGAATACGACGACGGCGCCCCAGAGCGGCGGATGCGCGAGGCCGAGCACCAGCCGCCCGTCACGCACGAGCACCAGCGGTAAGGCGAGCGCCGGCAGCACCGCCAGCGGCACCAGCCGCAGCCAGAGCCGCACGCGCGGCGGCAGCGGCCGGTGCGCGAGGGCCAGGAACATCGGCGCGCGCGTGAGGTACGTCGCCACCGCCATGCCGACGATCACGAGCCAGACCCGGCTCACGGTTCCTCCACCGGCAGCACGCGCGCCCCGAGCGCGCTCACCGCGAGGCCGGCGACCACGATGTGCCAGTTGCCCGGCAACACCAGCGCCAGCAGCACCGCCAACGCGGCCGCGCTCACCGCGATCAGCCAGTCGGTCCGCCGGCGCAGCTGCACGGCGACGAGTGCTAAGAACACGGCGGGGAACGCGAAGTCCAGGCCGTAGCGCTCGGGCCGCTCGACGAGGCCGCCGAGGGCGACGCCGACGCCCACGCCGCCGACAAACGCGCCGGAGATGGCCAGCGCGCTGCCGAGATAGACGCGGGCATCCGGCGGCCGCGAGCGCGCCACGGCAACCGCGAACGACTCGTCGTTGATGAGGTGCGCGATGAGGGCGAGCCACAGGCGGGGGAAACCACGGAACGACGGCGCCAGTGTGGCCGCCATCAGGTAGTGCCGCATGTTCACGACGTACGTGGTGACGACGACGGTGAGCAGCGGCGTGCCGGCCGCGATCATGGGCACGGCCACGAACTGCGAGGCGCCCGCGAAGACGAGCACCGACATGCCGAGCACCTGGGCCGGCGTGAGCCCGGCCTGCACCGCGAGGCCGCCGAAGACGCTGCCGTAGACGAAGACCGAGGGGACGAGCGCCAGGGACGCGACGAGGCCCTCGCGCATCAGAAGAACGCGCGCTCGACGAAGAGGACGACGCCGACGAGCAGGATCGCCAGGGAGGAGCTCCAGACCATGCGCCGCTCCCAGCGCGTGTGCCGCAGGAGGGCGAGGGCCGGCAGGGCCACCGCCACGACCATGGCCTGCCCGACCTCGACGCCGGCGTTGAATCCGAAGAGCGAGAGCAGGAGTCCGTGCGTCGGCAGTCCGAGCTCGCGCAGGGCCGACGAGAAGCCGAAGCCGTGCACGAGGCCGAAGCCGAAGCTGATGAGCCAGCGGCGGGACACCACCGGCGACGGAAAGAGGTTCTCGGCAGCCACGAAGGCGATCGACAGCGCGATGACGGCCTCCACGAGCCGGTCGGGGAGGACCACGACGTCGAGCACGGCGAGGGCGAGCGTGACGCTGTGAGCCAGCGTGAACGCCGTGATGATCTTGGCCAGGGCCAGCCAGCCGCCGCCGCACAGGAGCAGCCCGAGGAGAAAGAGGAGGTGATCCCAGCCGCCCAGGATGTGCTCGATCCCCAGCAGGGCGAAGCTCGCGGCGCCTCGGCCGCCGCCCGGCGCGCCGCCGAGCGTCACGCGCGTCTCGCGCGACTCAGGAGTGAACGCGAATTGCGCGCTCAGGCCGGGGCCGTCGATCCTGGCCAGCGTGTGGTAGTCCGCGCCGAGCACGTCGAAGAGGTCGTCGCGAATGAGGAGATCGCGGATGTCGGCGCCGCACCCGAACTCCACCACCACCGTGACGCTGGCCGCGTCCGGTGTGGTCGGCAGCAGCGATCCGGGCCCGGCCTCGCAGCGCCGCCCCCGAGCGACGATCGTCACCTTGTCGCGGACGAACGCGATGACGCGGTCTCGGCTCGAGTGGTTGCCGGCCCGGGCAAGCCGTAGGTGCTCGGCCACCGCAGGGGGCAGCACGGCCGGCCAGAGGGTGAGACTG
>QHSB01000327.1 GCA_003220335.1 Candidatus Rokuibacteriota bacterium | reverse complement strand
CGCAGTTCGCGCCCTCGGTGCCGCACGCGCTGCACATGCCCTCGCACATCTACGTGCTGCTCGGCATGTGGCCCGACACCGTCAAGAGCAACATCGCCGCCGCCGCCGCCGAGAAGAGCCGCGGCAACCCCGACGATCACATGCACGCCCTGGACTACCTCGTGTACGGCTACCTGCAGCAGGCGCAGGACGCGGAGGCGCAGAAGGTGGTCGACGAGGCGCGCGCCATCATGGCCGGCCTCGCCGCTCGCCAGTACGACTCCGGCCGTCCCACGGCGCACTTCGCGATGGCCGCGATCGAGGCGCGCTGGGCGATGGAGCGCGGGCGGTGGGCGGACGCGGCCGCGATCGACCCGCGGCCCAACCGATTCGCCCACACGGAGTCGATGATCTATTTCGCGCGCGCCATCGGCGCGGCGCGGAGCGGCAACGCGGCGCGTGCCCGCGACGACGTCGACAGGCTGGCCACGTTGAAGGACACGATGAAGGACGCGTACTGGGCCGAGCAGATCGAGATCCAGCGCCGCGCGGCGGCGGCGTGGACGGCGCGCGCGGAGGGCAAGGCGGACGAGGGCTTCGCCCTCATGCGGTCTTCCGTGGAGCTCGAAGCCTCCACGGAAAAGCACAACATCACGCCGGGGCCGATCGTCACCGCCCGCGAGCTGCTCGGCGACATGCTGCTGGAGGCGGGCCAGGCGGGCCCGGCGGGACAGGCCTACGAGGCGTCGCTGCGCGTGGCGCCCAACCGGTTCAAGGCGCTCTACGGTGTCGCCAAGGCGGCCGAGCGCGCGGGCGAGCGTGAGCGTGCGAAGGCGTACTACGAAAAGCTCCTGGCCACCGCGGCCGCCGCCGACACCGGGCGGGGCGAGCTGCAGGAGGCGAAAGCCTTCAGGTGATCGCCTCCGCGCGGATGTACGCGTGGTCGCCGTCGCTGGCGGCGGCCTGGCAGCGGCTGCTGGACTGGGTCGCGACGGCGGCGGGCGTCGACCTCGCGGTGATCGACCAGTCGGGGCCGACCAACCTGGACGAGCTATGGGCGCGGCAGGACATGGGCTGCGTGTTCATGTGCGGCTATCCCTGGGCCCTTCGCCGCGACCGCCCCGCGCTCCTCGCCGCGCCGGTGCCCTCGCCGCCGCGCTACGGCGGCCGGGCCGCGTACGTGAGCGATTTCATCGTGCGCGCGGACGGGCCGCACCACACGCTCGAGGACACCTTCGGCGGCGTCATCGCGTACTCCACCGAGCACTCGCACTCCGGCTACAACGCCCCCCGCCATCACCTGCTGAAGCACGTCTCGCGCGCGCGTCCCGCGCTCTATCGCGCCGTGCTCGGCCCCTACGTGCGCCAGCGGCCGCTGATCGACCTGGTGGTGAAGGGCGAGGCCGACGTGGCCTCCATCGACGGCTATGCGCTCGACCTGCTCCGCCGCCACGATCCGGCCACCGCCGCGCGCGTGCGCTCTGTGGAGACCACCGCGCCGGCGCCGAGCCCGCCCCTGGTCGCCTCGAGCGGCATCGATGCGGGCACGCGCGAGCGTCTCGCGCACG
>QHSB01000326.1 GCA_003220335.1 Candidatus Rokuibacteriota bacterium | reverse complement strand
GCTCGTCTGCCCCGGGTTCATCGACAGCCACGTGCACTCCGGCCACCGCGCGTCCCATCGGCTCATCACCGACACCGGCCGGCCGGACTTCTACGGCCAGCCCTTCCTCGAGATCACCGTGCCGCGCGAGGGCACCCGCGTGGGCGGCGACCCGCGCTACGCGCGACCGACCGACGCCGACGCGGAGACCGGCAACCGGCTGCTCGCGACCTTCACGGTGGCGGAGATGCTGCGCAACGGGACGACGACCTTCATGGAGTTCGGCAGCCAGGTCCGCGTGCAGGAGGCGTTGCTCGTGGAGGTCGAGCGGCTCGGGCTTCGCGCCTATCTCGGCGCCGGCTATGACTCGGGGCGCTGGGTGGGGGACGACAAGGGCCGGCTCAAGCGCATCGTCGACGAGCCGGCCGGCCGCAAGGAATTCGACGGCGCGCTGGCGTTCATTCGCCGCGTCGACGGCAGCGTGGGCGGCCGCGTGCGCGGTCTGCTCGCGCCGCGCGAGGTCGAGACGTGCAGCCTCGAGCTGCTGCGCGCGACGCGCGCGGTGGCCAACGAGATGCGCCTGCCGATCGTGACCCACGCCGCCTACAACGTCATCGAGTTCTACGAGATCCTGCGCGAGCATCGCATGACGCCCGTCGAGCTGATGGACAGCGTCGGGTTGCTCGGCCCCGACCTCACGATCGGCCACGGCAACCTCATCGCCGACAACGCCCTGCTGAATTACTCCGGGGGCCGCGATCTCCCCCTCATGGGCCGCCACCGCGTGACGGTGTCGCACTGCCCCGTCAACATCGCGCGTCGCGCGCGCTACCTCGAC
>QHSB01000325.1 GCA_003220335.1 Candidatus Rokuibacteriota bacterium | reverse complement strand
GGATCTGGCGGACGTTGGCGCCGCGCTTGTCGCTGGGGAACACCTGGAACTTCTCGGTGGCCGGCTCGAAGCGGACCATGGCGTTGGCGCTCCACTCGCTGAGCCACACCACGTCGTGCTCGTCCACGTACACGGCGTACGCGCGCGGGCTGTCGCCCGGCAGGTGCCACGTCTTCCACGTCTTGGCCGTGGGGTCGTAGACGCTGACGTTGCCGGAGTTCCACTCGCTGACCCAGACGCGGCCCTTGCTGTCGGCCCACACGCGGCGCGCGCCCTGGTCCCTCGTGGGCGGCTCGATCACGGTGGCGGCGCCCGTCTCGAGATCGACGCGCGCGATGTAGTTGCCGGCGAGCGAGGCGTAGTACACGTCGCCGCCGGGTGTCGTCGCGATCCCGTAGGGCCCGCGTCCGCGCGGCGCGTCCCAGACCTTCATGTCGCCCGTCGCGGGATCGAGCCGGCCGTAGATCCCGCTCTGGCCCGTGAACCAGATGCGGCCGCGCTTGTCGAACGTGGCCGTGTTGAGGTTGGCCCACTTGCGCGTCTCCGGCAGCGGCCAGCGCTTGACCTCGCGCGTCTTCGGATCGACGCGCACGATCGAGTTCGTGCCGCCCTCGGTGACCCACGGCGCGCCGTCGGGGCCGATGATCACGCCGTGCGGCGCCGCGCCCTGGCCCAGCGCGACCAGCTCGACCGTGCCGCTCGCGGGATCGAGGCGCCCCAGCTTGCCGTCGCGCTGTGCCGTGTACCAGACGACGCCGTCGGCGCTCACCGCCACGTCGTGCGGGAAGCCGCCGCCCGAGGGCAGCGCGTAGGGACGCGACGTGACCTCGGCCCCGACGGGCAGGGCGAGCAGCACCAGCAAGCAGGCAAGGAGCAGGCGAGGCATGATGGGCTTTGTTCCCTTAGATGGGAAACCGGGGCCGAAAGACTCGCCGGATCAGGTAGGGGTTTGCGCCGAGGTCGTAGAGCCGGCGGATGTCGCCGCTCAGGAGCGCGGACTTCTCGGCCTCGCTCAGATCGTGGCCGGCCACCTCGGCGTCGCTCAGCTTCTCGCGCGTGACGTGGGCGCGCGCGAGGCCGGTGAGGATCTTGTTGAGCGGGTACGAGACGGCGATCACGCGTGCACCCACACGGTGCCGCAGCCGGTGATCCACTCGGGCACCGGCTCATAGGCAAGCGCCTCGCCCTTCCAGCCCGGCACGGCGCCCATCAGCGCCACCCAGTTGCGGATCTCCTGGCCGCCGTTGCCACCGTCGCGCTCGATGTCCTCCCAGGTCAGGCGCAGCAGCGGCTCGACGTCGCCGCGCTCGATGTGATCGATCACCCAGTGGTCCCACTCCGGGTTGATGCGCCCGGTCTCGGGCGTGCCGACCCAGTGCGAGATGCCGCCGGTGGCGACGAAGGCGATGCGCCCGGCGCCGGCATGCGAGCGCGCGAAGCGCCCGACGAAGGCGCCCATGTCGTGGCAGCGGCGCAGCGTCGGCAGCGGCGGCGCCGCGCAGTTCGTGTACACGGTGGCCACCGGAATGTCGCCCTCCGGGTTGAGGAAGTGCAGCGGCACCGAGAGCTCGTCCCACGACTCGATCTCGTACGAGTAGGCGAAGTCGAAGCCGCCCGCCAGCCCCGCCTCCAGCAGCGCCATGCCCCACTTCGGCGCGCCCGGAATCTTCCGCGCGGGGATGCGCATGAGCTTGCTGCCGCCCGGGCTCGGCGCGTCGTACGAGTCGACGAGGCCGATGCAGAAGGCCGGCAGGTTGCTGTAGGGGAAGTTCTGCAGGTGGTCGTTCACGAACATCACGAGCAGATCGGGCCGCGCCGCCGCCAGCCGCCGCCGCATCTCGTGAAAGCCCGCGTAGAGGCGCTCGCGCTGCTCCGGGCGCGCGATCTCCGGCTTACCCGTGATGAGGGGCGCGTGGGCCGCCAGCGCTGCCGCGACGATCTCTGCCATAATTCGGCCTCCGGTGGGCCCTAATGGCATCACCGCGACGGCACGCTGTCAAGGTGGAGGACTCGATGAGACTTGGCTACTCGATGCGCCTGCTGGCCGAGGAGGTCGTGCCGCGGATCAGCCGCGCGGGATCTGCGAGATCCCGGGCAGCCGGCCGAGGAAGTTCCCGCTCACCGCGCCGTCCACGACGAGGTCGTGGCCGTTGACGTAGCGGGCGTCGGGACCGAGCAGGAACGCCACGACGTCGGCGATGTCCTCGGGCGTCGCCACGCGCCCGAGCGGCACCAGCGCCGCGCGCGCGGCGGCCAGCTCCGAGCTCTGGTAGAGCTTCTCGGTCATGCCGGTGCGCACCATCCCCGGCGACACGGAGTTCACGCGGATACCGTCGCGCCCGAACTCCTGGGCGAGCACGCGCATCAGCATGATCACCGCCGCCTTGCTCGGCGCGTAGGCGCCGAGGTTCGCGTGCGCGTTGCTGCCGGACATCGACGCGGTGACCACGATCGCGCCCTTCGCCGCGGCCAGCGCCGCATGCGCGGCCTTGGCCAGCAGCCACGTGGCGCGCGTGTTGACGTTGAAGAGCGCGTCCCAGTCCTCGACGCTGTAGGCGAGAAGCGGGCCGGGACGGTTGATGCCGGCGTTGCTCACGAGACCGTCCAGTCCGCCGAAGCGCGCCGTCGCCTCGCCGACGGCGCGCGCGGGGCCGTCGGCCGTCGCCATGTCGGCGTGGATCGCGAGCGGCTGGGCGTCCAGCTTGCGCAGCTCTTCCGCGACGGCGTCCAGCGCGGCCGTCGCCTGGGCGACGTCCACGATGGCGATGCTGCCCGCGCGTCCGGCCGAGCGCGCGTCGTGCGCGAGCCTCAGCACCGTCGCCCGCCCGATCCCGCTCGCCGCGCCCGTCACCAGTGCTCGCATGGGTGATTGTCAGTGTAACTCGGGTGCTATCATCGAAGCGTTTGATGAACGGCACCACGCGCCCCGTCGTCCTCTCGCTCGCGCTCGTCGTCCTCGCGAGCGGCTGCGTAACCCGGCACCCCGCGCCATCGCCAACGGGCGCCACGGTGCCGCCGTCGTCCGTCGCCACGTCGTCGCGCCCATCGCCGACGCCGGCGGCCGCGGCCGAGGCGGCGCGCGCGTACGAGCACGGCCGGACGCTCATCGCGCGCGGCGAGATG
>QHSB01000324.1 GCA_003220335.1 Candidatus Rokuibacteriota bacterium | reverse complement strand
AGCGACCCGGTGCACACCGAAGTCAGATAGCGCGCGGTTGCTCCGAGCCGGGCGATCTCTTTGACAAAGAGGTCATTCTCGATCGCAGCGAGGCAGCCACCGCCGCCTGGCACCAGGAGCACGTCGCACGACTCGATCGCAGCCAGGTCGTCCAGGTTCGAAAAGGTGAGGCGGTCCGCCGTAACCGGTTCACCTCCCAGCGAAGCCACCCGGACATGCAGGTCGGGTGTACGCGAGAGAAACTGGTGCGGCCCAGTGAAGTCGAGCTGGGTCACGCCGTCGTACACCGGCACTACTACGCTGATTGGCTGTGACATCGCCGGTCCTCCTTTGGGGACAAGCTAAGGCCGGGACTATTTGACCGCAAGGTCATACTTCCCTATCATTCGGCCATGAGGACGATCGGCTTTTACGTTGCCCCAGGCTTTCAGATGCTCGACCTCGCCGGTCCGGCCGGCGCCTTCGAAGCGGCAAATGACCACCTCGAAAGTCCCGCCTATCGGCTCCATGTCCTTGCGGCTGATAAGGGTGCCGTGACAAGCAGCCTTGGCGTGGCTATCACTGCTGCGTCGCTCGATGATGCCGTGCTCGATACGCTCGTCGTCACCGGCGGACGGATCGATCCGCTCTTATCCGCTGGCACGCTGAGCCATATTGTGGAGACATCGCGCCGATGCCGGCGCGTTGTGAGCGTCTGCACCGGTGCATTCGCCCTCGCGGCGGCTGGATTGTTGGACGGGCGTCGAGCGACGACGCACTGGCGATATGCAGCGCGCCTTCAGCGAGAGTACCCATCCATCCGGGTTGAGGCAGATCGCATCTTCTGTCGGGACGGCAACGTATGGACTTCGGCGGGCATCACGGCCGGGATCGATCTCGCGTTGGCTTTGATCGAGGAGGACCATGGTTTTGCCATCGCCAAAGGCGTGGCACAGCACCTCGTCGTCTACCATCGCCGCCATGGCGGACAATCGCAATTCGCAGCTTCCGTCGATCTGGCGCCAGAGAATGACCGGATTGCCGCTGCCATTGGCTATGCTCGCGATCACATCGCCGAAGGGCTCACCGTCGAGCGTTTGGCGGAGGAGATCGGCATGAGCCTGCGCCAGTTCAGCCGCGCATTCCGGGCGCAGACGGGCACCACGCCCGCGCGTGTGGTGGAACGGCTCCGCGTCGATCTGGCCCGAGGCCGCATAGAGACGACTGCCGAACCTGTCGAACGCATCGCGGAGGCGGTCGGCTTCGGTGACGCCGAAAACATGAGGCGGGCATTCATCCGCATCTACGGACAGCCACCCCAATCGATCAGGCGCGCAATTAAAAGTTAGAAGCGCGACCGCCGAACGTCACGAGACTCACTTCTTCTTCGGCCGGATCGCCTCCCATTGCTCGTCGGTCCAGTCGAGCATCGACTGCGTGCTGGCACCGCCGCCGCCCGATTGCATCTTGCCGCCATCGATCACCACGGCGTCGCCGTTGATGTAGGCCGCCCCGTCGCTCACGAGGAAGGCCGCAAGGTTCGCGAGCTCGATGTGCTCACCTACGCGGCGCAGCGGGATCGTCTTCACGAGCTCCTCGTCGCCGCCGCGTTCCTTGGGCATCAGCCGACTCCACGCTCCCTCCGTGGGGAAGAGGCCGGGCACGATGGCGCAGGTGCGGATTCCCCTGGGCCCCCATTCGACGGCGAGGCTCTTGGTCATGGCGAGCACGCCCGCCTTGGCCATGGCCGACGGCACGGTGAAGGGCGCGCCCAGCAGCGCCGATACGGTGAGGATCGACATCACGACCTTGTTGCGCTCGCCCGCGTCGATCCAGCGCCGGCCGGCGGCCACGGTGCAGTAGGCCGAGCCGTGCAGCACGATGCCGAGCACCGCGTCGATGGCGCGTGAGGACATTTTGTGCGTCGGGGCCAGGATCTGGCCGGCGGCGTTGTTCACGAGGATGTCGAGCGGGCGCTTCTGCCAGATGCGGTCCATCATCGCTTCGACCGCGTCCGGCAGGCGCACGTCGCACCTTACGGTCTCGATCTCAGCACCGGTCTCCTTGGTCAGTTCCTCGGCCGTCTGCTCCAGCACGTCCTCGCGGCGACCACAGATCACAACGTTCGCGCCGAGCTCGAGGAAGCGGTGGCTCATCGAGCGGCCGAGTCCCGTGCCGCCACCAGTCACCAGAATGCGCTTGCCCTTCAGGAGGTCGGGTTGAAACACCGCATCCTCAATTCTTGGCCATGGCCGCTTGCCGGCTTCCACGTTCGCGTGAGCGCGACGTCTGCCGTAGAGCTCCGAATGAGGTCAGCCGCTCGTCGATTCATCGTCAGCGCCCGCCAGCGATCGGCCGCGCGGATCACCGCCGCGTCGGCCGCTTCAAGACTGGCCGGTCGTCGCCGGCGCGATGCCGGTTCGATAGCCCCTCCAAGGGTCGGCCCCCGCTCGCAGCAGCCGTGGCGGTCCAACGCCTCGCTCACCTCGGCGTCCCAAGGTCGTCCCGCTTCGCCCTGATGGCCCGCCAGTGCCGACTCCCCCACGTGACGCGCCGCCATGGTCAGTACGGAATCGCGAATTCTGCATGCGACGGAGCCGATTCGACAGAACCTCGCGCAGCGCGTGACGCTCGATGATGGCGCCGACCAACATGCCCTTCGGGTTGGGACCCCAACGGTCCCAGCCCACAGCTTCGAGTCGTGGCGCTTCTGCTTTCAACGTCCGAGCCATCCGGCTGTCATCTGGGCCACGCCAGCAAAGTATCGCGCGGGACCGCGCTATGGACCCGCGTTCCTCGAACTCGACTGCGACCTCGCGAGGGCCCCGGACCCCTGTGACATTGTCCGGAGCGGATCATATGGCAAGTGGGGGTAAGTCCCGCGCGCTGCGCAGGCGAGCGGCCCGATCACATTCGCAGAGGACAGTACGACCTGTGCGAGCGGCTCCGATTGCGTGCGACTGCGGCGTGCGCCGGTGTCGGAGGCGGGCGCGGTCGTGTGGGTGGAGCCCCGTGCCGACCTAGAGTGGTAGTCAGCGGCAGCACCGGGGACCCCGGTGCTGCCACCGTATTTACGCCCGTATTCGCTGGTCGCTCCCTGTATTACCCCGTTGGGTTCCCCGTGGCTCGCCACTGCGGGGCCCTCACATCGGAGCCGTCCGAAGTTCACGTCGCATGACGGATACCCGCCGGCAGTGCTTCTGCACCGCGAGCTCGGCGCATGATGAATAGCCGTCGCAAACGGTTCTGCAGAGGCAGCTCATACAGGAAGCAAACCAGCAGGGCGGCGGTCTGGACGACTGCGAACATCCCGAGCGTGACGGCCAACGCGACGGGCCATGACCCAACTGACCAGCCAAGGTACAGACAGACACCCTTCGCGGCACGGATCAGCGGCTCGTGGGTCATGAATAGTCCGCTGCCGGGCGCATACAGGAGGCGGGCTGGCACTGGCCATGCGACGTCGCGCCGGAAGATCTCGGCGGCGGCGACGAGAACGATTCCGAGCGCCAGTAACCAGTTCGAGAAGCGGGCGAGCGTGGCCGTCGACGAGTTCAAGAAGAGACGGGCCAGGAAGACGCCGACCATGAACTCTGCAAACCGCGTCGGGGCGAAGTACGTCAGGAAATAGTCACGGGTAGCGTCGTCGCCCTGCCACAGCATGATGCCGAGGCCACAGAGGTACGCCGCCATTGCCGCCAGTGCTACCCACTGACGCCGGTGTCCAAAGGCCAGGAAGATCGTGACCGGAGCAAGGACATAGAAGAACCACTCGCAACTGATACTCCACGACGGAACGTTCAGCTGCTCATAGAAGGAGGGCACCGTGGACGGCCACAAGCATTGGAGCAGTCCCAGGTGGATGGGCACGGCCCGCCAGTCAATCTGCAGGCGTGGGCTGAGGATGGAAATCGGGAGCACGACGACAGTCGCCAGGAAGTGCACCGGATAAATTTTCGTCAGACGATCCCAGACGAACCGACCGTAGTCGCGCGCCGAGACGCCGTCGCGGAAGAGGTCGGCATAGTTGTACGTCAGGATAAACCCGCTCAGCACGAAGAAGAACGAGACGCCGATGTGGCCCGCGTCGATGAGCCAGGGAGCCCCGATGAAGGCCTTCATCCCAGGGATCGCCCGAATATGCGCCAGATAGATGAAGAGCGCGGCATAAAATCGGATTCCGGTGAGGCTCGGCAGCTCCCGCTTCC
>QHSB01000065.1 GCA_003220335.1 Candidatus Rokuibacteriota bacterium | reverse complement strand
GGGGGCCAGCGGCGCGTCGCTGAGCTGGTAGTAGCGCCCCTTGAAGGTGCTCTTGTCCTGCGTCCATAACGCCTTGAGCACCTGACACGCCTCGTCGAGGCGCGCGAGGCGCTCGGCCACGGTGTAGAAGGGAATCCCGTACGCCTCGTGCTCGTTCTGCTGCCACGCGGCCCCGATGCCGCAGATGAGCCGGCCGCCCGAGATGACGTCCACCTGCGCCGCCATCTTCGCGAGCACCGCCGGGTGCCGATAGGTGTTGCCCGAGACGATCGTGCCGAGGCGCATCTTCGGGACCACGGCCGCGAGCGCGGCCAGCGTGGTCCAGCACTCCATGGTGTCGCCCACGCGGTCCGGCGTGTTCGGCATGAAGTGGTCGGTCACGCAGGCGGCGTCCCATCCGCTCGCGGCGGCGTGACGCCAGAGGTCGAGCACCGTGTCCCACGTCGTGTTGCCCATTCCCGTGAAGATGCCAAAGCGCATGTCAGCTCACCGTCGGTATTTATCGGGTGTGGGAGTGGGCGGCGGCGTGGCGGCGCGATCGCCCTTCGAGGGTTTCATCTCCACCCAGCCGCGCGCGCGCAGGCACTCCTCGTCGAGCTCGTCGTTCTTCGTCTTCGAACACTCGGCGTAGTCGCGCCGGAACTCGGCGGTGGTGTAGGGCTCGCCCACCTTCATCCACTGTTTTTCGGCGGCGCAGCCCGTGAGGGTGGCCGCGACCAGGAGGAGCGCGCCCGGGAGCCGAGGGATCCGCATTGCGCCGCATTGTACCGGGTGTACGCTCTAAATGGTAACGGCCCATGCGAGATCGTTGGGGCGACGGCGTCTGGTCCGCTCTCCTCGAGACCCGGGAACGGCTCGCCGCCATCCTGCCCGGACTCTTTGTGCTCGTCGTGCTCCTGGCGCTCGGCGTGCTGCTGGGCTTCGTCGCCAAGGTGGTGCTCGAGCGCGGCGCGCGCGCGCTCGGCTTCGACCGGGTGATGGAGCGCTGGGGCGTGGCCGCGTCGCTGCGGCGCTCCGGCGCGCAGCGCGCCCCCTCCGGCGTGCTCGGTCTCCTCGCGTTCTGGGCGATCTTTCTCTTCTTCGCCAGCGCCGGCGTGGACGCCGTGGCGCTCCCGGGGGCACACAGCGCGACCGCGCTGCTGCTCGCGTTCCTGCCGCCGCTCTTCGCGGCGCTGCTGATTCTCCTCGCCGGCTGGCTGCTGGCCAACTTCCTCAGCCAGTCGATCCTGATCGCGGCCGTAAACGCGCGCCTGCCGGAGGCGCGGCTGCTCGCGCGCGCCGCGCACTGGGCGGTCATCCTCTTCGCCATCGCCACCGCGCTCACCCATCTCGGTATCGGCAAGGAGATGGTGCTGGTGGCGTTCGGGATCACGTTCGGCGGATTGGTCCTGGCGCTCGCGCTGGCCTTCGGGCTGGGCGGCCGCGCGATCGCCGCTGACATCCTCGCGCGTCGCCTGCGGCGCGAGTCGTCGCCGCCTCCGCAAGAACGCCTGACGCACCTGTAATCCCAGACGGCCCTACAGCCGCGCGGGGTCGAACAGGACGTAGCCGACCCCGCCGCGCGCCAACCAGACCTTGCCGAATTCGTCGGCGCGATAGCGGCGGGGCACGGACGCCGCGGTCGGGGCCGCCGGATCGTTCACGAGGACGGCATCGCCCTCGAGGCCGACGAGCACCAGGAGATGGCCGGGCGTGGCGCCGATGGCGGCGTCGGTGAGCTCGCCCGCGACATAACGAACCGAGGCGACGATCGGAAGGCCGCGCTCGAGACACCAGCGCGCCGCGCTCCAGTCGGGGAAGCGCAGCAGGTAGCCGGCGACGCCGCGCGCGGCGGCGGCGCGGACGGCGGCGGGCCAGACGCCGTAGATGTCGAGCGCGGGATGGAACACCTCGGCGGCGAGCGCGGCCGGCGCGGCCTCGCGGCCCCAGTAACCGAGCACCATCGCGACGCTCGTCGGGGAGCAGATACGCGGGCCGAGCGCCGCGTCGGCCTGCACCTGACTGAGCGCGGGGACGTCGAGCCGCGCGGCGGCACCGTCGGGAAGCCGGAGGTCGGGCGGCGCATCGTCGGCCGCCGACAGCGCGACGATCCAGCGCGTGCTCGCGGCCGCGCGCACGCGCACGCGCAGCCGCACGGCATCGACGGCGGGTGCGGCGCGGAAGACGTCCACGTCACACGTGAGCGGCGTCGTGGGCGACGCCGGCGCCGCGAAGTCCGCGGCGCCGATCGTGGCGCTCGCCGCCCACGACGACCACTCACCGTCGGCGAGCGCCGAGACCTCGAAGCGGAAGGCCAGCGGCGCGTCCGTGAGCGGCGCGAACGACGGGAGCAGGTGCACGGCCGGCCGCCGCGGCGTCCACGTCGGCAGCATCAGCAGCGTGTCGGCGCCGTCGCGCGCCGTGACGGGCGCGGGATCCACGCCCCGCAGACACGCCGGAGGAACAGCGCGGGTGAGCGCCAGCGCGTCGAGCCCGGCCGCGGCCAGGAACAGGTCAGTCGTCACGGCGCCTCCCAAGTGGGCAAGGAAGTTCCCTCTCCTCTCGTCGGCCCGAGGCCAAGCACGCGCCGTCTCGATCGCGAATGCCGGGCACATCGCTTGCACCGGTAGCGTCACATTTTCGCGCGGATGCGCGCGGGAGGGACCTGAATGACCTTCGGAAAATGTGTTTGGGACGGCTGCACCCGCCACGCCGAGAAGGAGTCCACCGGCGCCTGCCGGACGCATCACCTCCAGCTGCGCGACGCGCGCTGCACCGGCTGTCAGGGGCCGCTGCGCAATCGGCTGGAGCTCGATCGCAAGCGCTGCGCGCGCTGCGCTGTCGTGCGCGCCGCCTGACCAAACACATCAGTCGAGTTCCGAGGTCCCTGCATATGGTTGCGCCGCAACGGCGCAACCGTCCGCGTCGCGCGTGCGATTTCGAGCATCTACGCGTGGCATCGGCGTTGCAGCCTGACACGAGCATGTCGACCGAGCCCTCACCGCCCGAGAAGACGCCGGAAGGGCAGGTCGTTCACACCTTCACCGTGCTGCGCGGCATGGCGGTCGCCCTCGTCATCGAAACCCGTGACTGGTACTCGGGACTCCTCCAGGCCGCGCTGGCGCGCGTCCGGATCGAGGGTCAGAACTAGGCGGGGGTGCGGGGGCCGCGGGCGGTCGATGCCGCCCGCGGTACTCCCCTTGTTTCTTGCGCGGCATTCGCGCCGCGCGCGCCGGCATGCGCCGGTGCTTTGGAACTACCCAGCGTCTAGGCGCCGCGCGTGGCCGCTAGCAGGCTGCGCGCGACGCGTTCAACGAGTCCGGTGGCGCATTCTCCATCCACACCTCCTGGACTGGAGTTGCCCTCGACGGTGTCGGAAACGATGTTCCCGTCACCGTAAATTCGGTTTACTCCCCTCCACCGCCGTCGTCAAGCGGGTCAGCGTCCGCCGCGTAGCCGAGGATCGAGCACGTCGCGCAGGGCGTCGCCGAGCATGTTGAAGCCGAAGACGGCGAGCGAGATCGCCACGCCCGGCCACACCGCCATCCACGGCGCGCGCAGCATGTAGGTGCGGCCGGAGCCCGAGAGCATCGCGCCCCACGACGGGTACGGCGGCGGCACACCGAAGCCGAGGAACGAGAGCGCGGACTCGGCGAGGATCACGGCCCCCAGACCGATCGTGGTCAGGATGATGATGGTGGCGGCCACGTTCGGCAGCAGATGGCGCACGATGATGCGCGCGTGGCCGCAGCCCATGGCGCGCGCGGCCTCCACGAACTGGCTCTGCATCACGCTGAGGGTGGCGCCGCGGATCACGCGCGAGTTGCTGGCGGCGGCGATGATGGCGACGGAGATGATCAGGTTCAGCCGCCCGGGGCCGAGCACCGCCATCACCGACAGGATGATGACGAGGTAGGGAAACGAGAGCCACGCGTCCACCACCCGCTGCACGGCGAGGTCCCAGAGGCCGCCGAAGTACGCGCTCGACACGCCGACGGCGGTGGCGACGACGATGGCAAGCGCGATGGTGCCGAAGCCGACGGTGACCGATACCCGCGCGCCGTACACGACGCGGCTCCACATGTCGCGGCTGAGGTTGTCGGTGCCGAGCCAGTGGGCGGCGCTCGGCGGCGTCATCCGGGCGCCGCGGATCGTCTCGTCGAAGCGGTAGGGCGCGATCTGCTCGGCGAAGGCCGCCATCACCAGCATGGCCACGACGATCACGCCGCCGAGGGCGCCGAGCGGCTTTCGCCACGCGAAGCGCGCGACGGCCACCACCCACCGCACCGCCGCCGACCGGCGGCGCGCGCCCGGCGCGGTGTCATTGAGCTCGATGGTCGCCGAGGTGGTCGCGCTCAATAGCGGATCCGCGGATCGAGCACCGCGTAGAGGGCGTCCACCGCGAGGTTGACCGCGACGACGGTGGCGACCACGAGCAGGTTCACGCCCTGGATCACCGGGTAGTCGCGCTGGTTGATGGCGTCAAAGAGGAAGCGGCTCACCCCGGGCAGCCCGAAGATCGTCTCGATGACCACGGTGCCGCCGAGGATCTGCGGCAGCTGCGTGCCGAGCAGCGTGACCACGGGGATCACGGCGTTGCGCAGTCCGTGCTTGATCACCACGGAGCGCTCGGCGAGGCCCTTGGCCCACGCCGTGCGCACGTAGTCCTGGCGGAGGACCTCCAGCAGCATGCCGCGCGTGAGGCGCATGAGCGCGGCTGCGGAGGCGACGCCGAGGATCGCCGCGGGCAGCAATATTTGCCCGACGTGTCCGAGCGGATCCGCGCGGAACTCGACGAAGCCCGTCACCGGGCGCCAGCCCCACCAGATGGCGGGCAGCACGATCAGCAGGGTGGCCAGCCAGAAGCCCGGCACCGAGAGCCCGAGAATGGCCAGGCTGCGGACGACGTAGTCGGAGAGGCTGTCCTGGCGCGCGGCGGCCAGCACGCCCACCGGCAGGGCGATGAGCAGCGCGATCAGCGTCGCGTCGAGGGCCAGCTCCGCCGTCACCGGCAGGCGCTGCGCCAGCTCGTCGACGACGGCGCGACGCGTCCAGAGCGATTCGCCGAGGTCGCCGCGCACGGCGCGGCCGAGCCATTCGACGTACTGCACGTGGAAGGGCCGGTCGAGGCCCAGCTTCGCGCGCAGCTCGTCGATGTCCTTCGCGTAGGAGGTCTCGGCGAGCATGAGCTGCACGGCGTCGCCGGGGATCAGCCGCGGCAGCGTGAAGACGATGGCGGTGGCGATCAGCAGCGAGGGGACGGCGACGAGGAGGCGCCGGACCAGGTACCGCCGCAGCACGGCGCCAGCTCCCGTCGCCTCAGCGTTCGAGCCAGGCAGCCATCAGCCGGCCGCCGTAGTCGTAGCCGAAGCTCGGCGCGTAGTTCTTCAGCGCACCCTCCCAGACGCCGATGTACACGGCCGAGGGCATCTGGACGTAGTACTGCTGCTTGGCCAGATGCCGCTGGATGTCGAAGATGATCTCGCGCCGCTTGGCGACGTCGGAGGTGCGTCGCTGGCGCACGAGCATGTCGGCCACCACCGGATCGTTGATGTGGCTCTGGTTCTTGAGCTCGTCGGGGAAGTACTGGCCGAACAGGAAGTTGTCGGGCTCGAGAAAGCCCGTCTGCGGACCGTAGGTCATGGAGTCGAACTTGCCGTAGAAGCACGTGGAGATGTACGCCCCGTACTCCTTCGTGTCGAGCTTGGCGTCGATGCCGACGTCCTTGAGATATTTCTGGACGAGCTGCATGGAGTCCACGAGGACCGTCGAGCCGTAGGTGGTGAAGCACATGGTGGCGGGGAAGCCATTGGGATAGCCGGCTGCCGCCAGCAGCCGCTTGGCCTCGGCCGCATCGTACCGGTAGTAGCGCGCTCCGTCGCCGAGCTTGTCGATCGGGATCGACCACTCCCGCAGCGCGGCGGGCACCGGCGGGTTGAGGACGCCCACGCCCTCGAAGACCGCCTCGATGATCGCCGTGCGATCGATGGCCAGCGACATCGCCTGACGCACCCGCACGTCGCTGAACGGCTTGCCATCGGTGCGCATCGAGAGGTGGCTCATCACGGCGGAGGGGTACTCGACGCTCTTGAGGTTGGGCCGCTTCTGCTTGAGCGTGTCCTTGATCTGCACCCAGTCGGTGCGGTTGATCGTGCCGGGGAATTCCCAGCCGAGATCGTACTTGCCCGCGAGGAACGCCGAGATCCGGGAGGCGTTGTCCTCGTCCACCGTCGTCTCGATGCGGTCGATGTAGGGGAGCCCGGCGAGAAAGTACGTCGGATGACGCACGAAGCTGAGGCCCACGTTCGGCCGGTAGGAATCGAGCATCCAGGGGCCGGTCCCGATGACGGCCTCGTGCTTCTTGAGGTCGCCGTACTTCTCCACGACCTCCCGGGCGACGATGGCGACGGCCAGCGGGTTGGCCAGCATGTCGAGGAACCAGACGAACGGCTCCTTGAGCGTGAACTTGACCGTGTACTTGTCGGTCGCCTCGACCTTCTCCACCGACTTCAGCATGTACGCGTTGGCATTGCCCTTCACGGTGAGGAAATGGTTCACGCTGTACACGACGTCGTCCGCGGTCAGCTCGCGCCCGTTCACCGGAGCCTTGTGGTGCCAGCGCACGCCCCGGCGGAGCTTGAACACGTACGTCGTCTCGCTGGGCTGGCTCCACGACTCGGCGAGATCGCCCTCGATCAGGAAGGTGCCGGGAACGACACCGGGCCCCGCCTTGTGCTTGAGGAGCCGGCTATGGGTGAAGCTGAGCGCGATGTGGGTCTTGAAGGAGATCGTCTGGAACGGATCGAAGTGCGGCGGGTCCCACGTGCGGAGCGACAGCGTGCCGCCGCGTCGCGCCCCGGCATCCGGGGGCTTCGGCGCCTGGGCTCGCGCGAGGGCGGGCCGGAGCGTCGAGACGGCGAGCGCGCCGCCGGTCAGCGCCAGCAGATCGCGTCGGCTCAGAGACATGCCATCACCTCGTCGAAAATTCCGAGGGTCTCGTCGACGTCGGCATCGGAGTGGGCGAGCGAGACGTAGATCTTGTTCGCGGCCTTCACCACGCCCCGCCGCAGCAGCTCCTGGTTGAAGCGCGCGATCTTCGCGCGATCGGCGGTGAGCGTGGCGCGATAGTCCACGACCGGCCGGTCGGTGAAGAAGAGATCGAAGACGGGCGGCTCGCCGCTCACCTGCGCGGCGACGCCGTGCTTGGCGACGGCGGCCTGCAGCCCGGCCTTCAGCCGCGCGCCCGTCTTGAACAGGCGTTCGTACGTGCCGGGGCGGCGCAGCTCGGCCAGCGTGGCGAGGCCGGCCGCGGCCGCGATGGCGTTGCCGTTGAAGGTGCCGGCCTGCCAGACGTAGTCCGGCGTGCCCTCGAGCGCGGCGTCGAAGTGGCGCATGATCTTCGCCGGTCCCGCGATGCACGCGAGCGGGAAGCCGCCGGCCACCACCTTGCCGAACGCCGCGAGGTCCGGGACGACCTTGTAGAACTCCTGCGCGCCGCCGTAGGCGAAGCGAAAGCCGGTGACGATCTCGTCGAACACCAGCGGCACGCCGTGGCGCGAGGTCGCGCGGCGCAGCCCCTGGAGGAAGCCGGGCGCGGGCGGGATCGTGCGCTGGTAGGGCTCGATGATGACGGCGGCCAGCTCGTCGTGATGCGCGTCGATCAGCGCCTCGGTGGTGGCGAGGTCGTTGTACGGAGCCACCAGCACCTCGCCCTCGATGGCGTGGGGGATGCCGGCGGAGTCCGCCATCGGCGCCGGGAACGCCTTGGGCGAGCGCGGTACCACGCTCATGAGCACGTAGTCGTGGGTGCCGTGGAAGCCGCCCTCGAACTTCATGACCTTGTCGCGCTTGCGATAGGCGCGCGCCACGCGGAGCGCGAAGAACGTCGCCTCGCTGCCGCTGGACGTGTAGCGCACCTGCTCGGCGCACGGCACGGCGGCCACGATCTCCTCGGCAAGCCGGATGGCCGGCTCGTTGACCACGAAGTAGGAGGTCCCGCGCTCCATCTGCCGCTGCACCGCCTCCACCACCGCGGGGTGCGCGTGGCCGAGCAGCATGGGACCGGAGCCGAGCAGATAGTCGAGGTAGCGGCGGCCCGTCGTGTCGAACAGGTAGGCGCCGCGGCCCTCGCGGACGACGAACTCGAGACCGGGACCCGACCGATGGCTGCCGAGGATGCCGCCGGGCAGGACGCGCGCGGCACGCTCGAGAAGATCGCTCTGATCACTCATGACAAGACCTTCCTCGCTGAAGGTGCGACATGATACCAGACCCGCCGGCCGGTCAGTCCCCCGCGCGCGCGATCAGCTTCTTCGCGCGCATCAGGTGGGGGGCGTCCACCATCTGGCCCTTGAAGCGGAACGCGTAGGCGCCCCGCGCGGCGTGCTCGGCGAAGGCCGCCACCAGCTCGCGCGCTTCGGCCAGCGCGTCCTTCGACGGCGTGAAGACCTCGTTGATGACGGCGATCTGGCTCGGGTGGATGGAGATCTTGCCGGAAAATCCCATGGCCACGCCGTCCTCGCACTCGCGGCGCAGCCCCTCGAGGTCCGCGATGTCGGTGTACACGGTGTCGAGGGCGTCCACCCCGGCGGCGGAGGCCGCGATCGCGCACATCGTGCGCGCGTAGCGCGGGATGTCGAGATACGTGCCGCGCTCGTCGCGCACGCGTGGCAGCCCCATCGCCGCGCCGAGGTCCTCGATGCCCCAGGAGATCGTCACGATGCGCGGGCTCGCCACCGAGACCTCGCGGATGTTCAGCAGGCCCTCCGGCGTCTCGGTCGCGATGAGCACCAGCCGCGTGCTGCCGTGCGGGATCCCGTGACGGTGCTCGAGCCCGTCGAGGATCTGCGCGATCTCCCTCACGTCGCCCGCGTGGCGGGGCTTCGGCACCACGTACCCCGTCGGCCGGCCGCCGATCGTCTCGGCGAGATCGTCGCGGCCCAGCGCGGTGGCGATGGGGTTCATCCGCACCCAGCGCTCGCGGCCGCCGAAGTCGCGCCCGAGCCACTCGCGCACGATCGGCCGCGTGACCGCCTTGAGGTCCGGCGGCACCGCGTCCTCCAGGTCGAGGATGAGGCCGTCGGCGGGCAGCGTGAGCGCCTTCTCGAGCATGCGGTGCTGGCCGCCGGGCACGAAGTGCAGCGACCGGCGCGCCATCAGGCCGTGCGCCTGCGCATCATCGCGTTGCGCCGGGCGCGCATCACCAGCTCGCCGTGCTGATTCTTCGCCCGGTGCTCGAAGGTGACGATGCCCCACTGCGGCCGCGACTTCGATTCGCGCTTGTCCACGATCTCCGTCTCCGCGTAGATGGTGTCGCCGTGGAAGACCGGCTTGGGGAACTCGACGCGATCGAAGCCGAGGTTGCCGACGGTGGTCCCCAGCGTGGTCTCGCCCACCGAGAGCCCCACCGCGATGCCGAGGGTGAGAAGACTGTTCACGAGCGGCTTGCCGAACTCCGCCTTGCCGGCGGCGTGGAAGTCGAGGTGCAGCGGCTGCGGGTTCATCGTCATGCAGGTGAAGAACACGTTGTCGGCCTCGGTGATCGTGCGACCGGGCTCGTGGGTGAGCACGACGCCGACTTCCAGCTCCTCGAAAAACTTGCCCGCCATGCGAGCCTCCTCCGCGGTGGGCGGATGGTAACATTCCAGACGGCGATGAGCGACGCCACGTCTCCCGGAACCGCCACCTGCGCGCGCTGCGACACGACGCTGACGGAGGGCGACCGCGTCGTGGCCGGCGACCGGGCTTTCTGCCGCTCCTGCTACGACACCTTGAGCCACGAGGTGCGGCAGGCGGTGGCGCGCATGTCCGAGGACATCAACTACCCCATGGCGGCCCTCGGCGCGGTGCTGGGTGGCGCCGCCGGCGCCCTCGCGTGGTGGGGCTTCACCGTGCTGACCGAGATCAGCTTCGGCCTCGTGGCCGTCGTCATCGGCTTCCTCGCGGGTCACGGCGCCGTGCGCTTCGCGGGCGGCAAGCGCGGCACGGGCCTGCAGGCCATCGCGGTCACCGTCGGCGCGCTGTCGTTCCTCGTCGCCGCGTACCTCGTGAACATGACGTTCATCAACCAGACCCTGCAGCAGCGCGGCGAGGGCTGGCGCATCCCCTTCCCGCCGCACAGCGTGGAGATGTTCTCTCGCGTCCTCGCCGTGAACTTCGGAATGATGAAGCTCGTGTTCCTCGCCATCGTGGTGTACGAGGCGTGGTTGATCCCGCGCCCGCCCAAGCTCGACCTGGCCGCGTGACCGACGACGCCGAGCGCCGCGCGCGCGAGCTCGAGAACCTGCGCGCGGTCTACCAGAGCCTGCGGCCCGGGCAGAGCCTGCGGCCCGGGGCCGCGCCGCCGCCGGCAGGCTCGCGCGTCGGGCGCAACGTCGCCGCCGGCGCCGTCGGCGGCGGTCTTCTCTTCGTCCTCGGCAAGGCCAAGTTCGTCGGCCTGCTCGCGGGCGCCCTCAAGTGGAAGACGCTCGCGACGATGCTGCTGTCCATCGGCGCCTATGCCTTCGAGTGGGGTTGGGCCTTCGCGGCCGGCTTCGTCCTGCTGATCTTCGTCCACGAGATGGGGCACG
>QHSB01000323.1 GCA_003220335.1 Candidatus Rokuibacteriota bacterium | reverse complement strand
TCGAGTTCTCCACGCAGTACCAGCTGACGGACGGCTTCTCGGCCTCGGCCCTCTATCGCTACGGCTTCAAGCTCGAGGACCGGTTCACGAGCCACCGCGGCCTGCCGGTGCAGCTGCTCGAGAAGGACACGGATTCGACGGAGCAGGTCTACGTCATACGCCTGAGCTATTCGACGCTGTCGCTCTACCGCGCCGGGCGTTTCCCGCTGCCCGTCGACATCGCACTCTCGTATCGCGACCGCTTCGCCGGGTCGGGGCCGCGCTCGAGCGGCTCGCCGAGCCAGGTCTTGAAGACCCAGTACATCGGCCTCCGGCTGCAAGCGGTATTCTGAGCGGGCGTCGCGCGCGCCTCAGCCCTCGATCGAGTCGGGCTCGATCCCGTGCTCGGTCAGCTTCTTGCGGAGCGTGTTGCGGTTGATGCCGAGGATCTGCGCGGCGCGCACCTGATTGCCGCCCGTCTCGCGGAGCACCGCGCGCAGCAGCGGCTTCTCGACCAGCCCGACCATCAGGTCGTAGAGATTGGCGCTGGCGTGCTCGCGTAGCCCGCGCACGCACTCGAGGAGCTTGCGCTCGATGATCTCCTCCAGGGTGGCGTCGATGGCCACCGACGCGGCCGCCGACACCGGACCGATCGGCAGGTGCTCGGGCAGGATCACGCCGCTCGTCGCCATCACCATCGCGCGCTGCACGACGTTTTCCAGCTCGCGCACGTTGCCCGGCCAGTCGTGGCCGACGAGACGATCGAGCGCCTCCGGGGCCACCCCGCGCTCGCCCAGCTCTGTCGCGTACTTCGCCAGGAGGTGCTCGACCAGCAGCGGGACGTCACGGCGCCGCTCGCGGAGCGGCGGGAGGGTGACGGTCACGACATTGAGCCGGTAGAAGAGGTCCTCGCGGAAGCGGCCCTCGCGCATCATCGTCTCGAGATCGCGGTTGGTGGCGGCGAGCACCCGCACGTCGATGCGGAGCGATTCCTGGCCGCCCACGCGCTCGATGGTGCGCTCCTGGAGCGCGCGCAGCAGCTTCGTCTGCAGCTCCGGCGGCATGTCGCCGATCTCGTCGAGGAAGAGGGTGCCGCCGTGCGCCAGCTCGAGCTTGCCGAGCTTGCGCTCCTTGGCGTCGGTGAAGGCGCCCCGCTCGTGACCGAAGAGCTCGGATTCGAGCAGCGTCCCCGGAATGGCCGCCGACGACACCGCGACGAACGGCCGCCCCGCGCGCCGGCTGTAATGGTGGATCGCGCGTGCGACCAGCTCCTTGCCGGTGCCCGACTCGCCGCGCAGCAGCACGGTCACGTCGCTGGCCGCGATGCGCCCGATCGTCTTGTAGACCTCCTGCATGCGCGGGTGACGCCCGATCAGCGCGCCGAACTCCCACACCTCCTGCAGCCCGGTCTTCAGGCGCGCCACTTCCTGGGTGAGGCGACCCGCCGCCAGCGCGCGCTCGGCGAGCAGCAGCACCTCGTCGAGGTCGAAGGGCTTGGCGAGGTAGTCGTAGGCGCCGCGCTGCATCGCCTGGATGGCGGTCTCCATCGTGCCGTGGGCGGTCATCACGATCACGTGGGCGTCGCCGGCGAGCGCACGCAGCTTGGCGAGGACGGTGAGGCCGTCGGTGCCGGGCATGCGGATGTCGAGGAAGACGAGGTCGAAGGGCGCGTCCGAGAACGCGCGCAGCGCCTCGTCGCCGTCGCGCACGGCGGTGACCTCGTAGCCCGCCTGGCGCAGGCCCTTCTCGAGGACCCAGCGCAGGCCGTCCTCGTCGTCGGCGATCAGGACGCGCGCGGGCGTCGGCGATTGCGTCATCGGGCCGTGGGCAGGAAGCACGTGACGGTCGTCCCGCGCCCCTCCTCGCTGTCCACGTGAATGGCGCCGCGGTGCTGCTCGAGGATCTGGTGGCAGATGGCGAGCCCCAGACCGAGCCCGTGATCCTTGGTGGTGAAGAACGGGTCGAAGATCCTCGCGCGGGCGGCGGCCGGGATGCCGCTGCCCTCGTCGATGACGTGCGCCTCGACCATCGTGCGCGCGGGGCCGCCGCCGAGGTCCATCTTGCCGAACAGCGGATTCAGGCTGACCTTCGTCGCCAGCGTCAGCGTGCCGCCCGCGCTCATCGCGTCCATCGCGTTCCTCATCAAGTTGTGGAAGACCTGGATCAGGCGGTCCTCGTCCCCGAGGATCGGGGGCAGACTCGGATCATACCGCCGCACGACGCTGATGCGCTTGTCGCGCGCGCCCTCCTCGGTCAGGAGGGCGACGCGCTCCAGCAGCTGGTGCAGGTTCAGGGGCACGGGCCGCACCGGCGCCGGGCGCGCCAGGTTCAGGAGCATCTCGATGATCCGGTTCACGCGGTCGACCTCCTTGGTCAGGACCGTCGTGTACTCCGTCAGACGCGGCTCGCTCGCCAGCTCGCGCGCGAGGAGTTGGACGGCGCCGCGGATGGCGCCCAGCGGGTTGCGGATCTCGTGCGCAAGACCGACGGCCATGCGGCCGGCCGAGGCCAGTGTCTCCCCGCGCCGCACCTCGGCCTCCAGCTGACGGATGCGGGAGAGGTCGCGCAGCACGGCCACCGCGCCCCCGACGTTGCCGTCCTTGCCGAACAGCGCGGCCGTCACGAGGCTCACCGGGACCTCCCGGCGGTCGGCGCGCTCGATCAGCGCCTCCGCCTCCGAGCGGCTTTCCCCGCTCGCCAGCGTCTCGGCCAGCCGGCGCACGATGGAAGTGTCGGCGGGAAAGATGTCCTTCAGCAGCCGTCCCTCGGCGCGCCGGGCGGAGCGTTCGGCCAGCACCTCGGCCGCCGAGTTCCAGAAGACCACGCGCAGCTCGGTGTCGACGGCGATCACGGCATCAGGCAGGCCGGCCAGCACCGCTTCGAAATTCATTGTAGCGGGGTCCGTGAGGCCGGCGTGGGAGTGCGAAGCCGCAGGGCGTTCGACGCCCGAGGCGAGCCTGTGTGAGGCCGTGGGTGGCCTGTTCGCGATCGGACGTGGCGGCGCTCCCCGTTCATGACGCCAGGGCCAGATCCGGGATTGCGTTCAGCTCCAGCGTCGCGCGCTCGCCGGCCTCGAGCCGATCGCTGCCGGCGGCGGCGATCATGGCC
>QHSB01000322.1 GCA_003220335.1 Candidatus Rokuibacteriota bacterium | reverse complement strand
TGGCGAGGCTGGGAACGAGCTGCAGCTGCTTGTCGCGGGTGAGAAGGGTGTCGTAGATCGACGTGTTGATGATCAGCGTCACGATGTTGTTGGTCATCTGCACGTCGAGGAACTCGGCATCGATGCCCTGCGCGATGGTGATGTCGCGCTCGCCGGCGGCCCACGCGTGAGCCGTCGCGAGGAGGACGAACACGAAGGCCAGCGACCGAATCGTGCGGGGCATGGGATCCTCCTTCGGTGAGCGCTGATCCTATCATGAGAAAATGACCCCCGGCATGCGGCTCCGCTCGCATCTGATCGCGCTCGTCCTGGCCGTCCTCGTCCCCATGGTCGTCTTTGCCGCGATCGTCGTGGTCATGTTCGGGCGCCAGCAGCGCGCCGCCGCCGAGCGCGGCGCGCTGGAGACCGCGCGCGCGCTGATGAACGCGGTGGACGAGACGCTGGGCAGCACGGTCACCACGCTGGAGGCGCTGGCCACCGCTCGCAGTCTGGCCCAGGGCGATCTGAAGGAGTTTCATGCGGAGGCCCGCCGCGTGCTCGCGACGCAGCCCGACTGGAAGGACATCATCCTCCTCGCGCCCGACGGCCGTCAGCTCGTCAACACCGCGCGCCCCTTTGGCGCGCCGCTGCCGAGCGCGTCGGAGCCGGCCAGCCTCGAGGCGGTCGTGCTCACGCGCCGGCCCGTCGTGGGCGACATCGCGCGCGGCCGGCTGAGCGGTGAGTACGCCGTGCCCGTCCGCGTCCCCGTGATGCGCAGCGAGCGCGTCGCGTACGTCCTGACCGGCGTGCTGAAGCCCGCGGCGCTGGGCGGCGTGCTCGCGCGCCAGCGCATCCCCGCCGACTGGATCGGCACCGTGTTCGATCGCCGCAACATGATCGTCGTGCGCACGCGCAGCGTCGAGCAATTCCTCGGCCGCTCGCTGTCGCCGGACCTCGTGGCGGTGCTCGGCCGCGGCGCCCCCGAAGGCTGGGCGGTCACGCGCACGCTCGAAGGGACACCGGTGTACACGGCCTACGCGCGGTCGCCGAAGACCGGCTGGGGCATCGCCTTCGGCATCCCGCGCGCGTCGGTCGACGCGCCGCTCGAGCGCTCCCTGCTGGCCATTGGCGCCGGCGGCGTCGCCTTCGCGGTGCTTGCGCTCGCGCTGGCCGCCCTCGTCGGCCGGCGGATCACGGCGCCGATGGCGACCCTGGCGGACGCGGCGCGGCACTTCGGCGAGGGCGGAACGATGCACGCCGACGGGCCCGCGGGCGTGAGCGAGGTGGACGACGTGCGGCAGGCCTTCGTCGGCGCCGCCGCGCTCGTGCAGCAGCGCGCGGCGGAGGCCGAGGCGGCCGCGCGCGCCAAGGACCAGTTCCTCGCCGTGGTCTCACACGAGCTGCGCACGCCGCTGAACGCGGTGTACGGCTGGGCGCGCATGCTCCAGAGCGGGCAGGTCGGCGAGGAGCAGATGAAGCGCGCGCTCGACGTCATCGTCCGCCAGTCGGACGCCCAGGTGCAGCTGATCGACGACCTGCTCGACGTCTCCCGCGTGATCAGCGGCAAGATGCGGCTGGACGTGCGCCCTCTCGAGCTCACGGCCGTCATCGAGCAGGCGCTGGACGCCGTCCGGCCGGCGGCGGACGCCAAGGAGATTCGGCTGCAGAGCGTGCTGGACCCGCGCGCAGGCGTCGTCGCGGGCGACCCGGACCGTCTGCGGCAGGTCACGTGGAATCTCCTGATGAACGCCGTGAAGTTCACGCCGAACGGTGGGCGCGTGCAGGCGCGCCTGCAGCGCGCCGCCTCGCACGTCGAGATCGTGGTCAGCGACACGGGCCGCGGCATCGCCCCGGACGTGCTGCCGTTCGTCTTCGAGCGCTTCCGCCAGGCCGATTCCTCCAGCACGCGGGAGCACGCGGGCCTGGGCCTCGGGTTGGCGCTGGCCAAGCACCTGGTCGAGCTGCACGGCGGCAGCATCACCGCGCAGAGCGCCGGCGAGGGCCAGGGCGCGACGTTCGTGGTCCGACTGCCGCTCGCCTACGCGGAGCCGACGCCCGCCCGCGCCGCGCGCGCGCACCCGATGGCGGACTCCGCCTCTGCGGCCGGCGCCCGCCTGGATGACCTGCGCGTGCTCGTCGTGGACGATGACCGCGAGGCGCTGGACCTGGCCGTCGCCATCCTGGCCGGCGCCGGCGCGCTCGTGCGCGTCTGCGCGTCCGCGCCGGAGGCGTTGGAGGCGTTGCGCACGTGGCGTCCCGACGTGCTGGTCTCGGACATCGAGATGCCCGGCGAGGACGGCTACACGCTCATCCGCAAGGTGCGCGCGCTCGGCGCCGCCGAGGGCGGCCACACGCCCGCCGTCGCGCTGACCGCCTACGGCCGCCCTCAGGATCGCGGTCTGTCGTTGACCGCCGGCTACAACATGCACGTGCCCAAGCCCGTGGATCCCGGCGAGTTCACGGCCATCATCGCGAGCGTGGCCCAGCGAGGCACCGCGGCCTGATCTGTCATCCAGGCAGGCAAGGTTGTCACGCCGGTGACACCGCGCCACTGCGGGGCCCTCACAAGGTCGCGAACTCCTGGGTTGATGCCCCTCTGGCGCGGTCTTTGCGTTCGCGAACACCGGGAGGTCGCGCCATGATGACGTCACTGGAGAGCCACGCGCGCCACGTTCTTTCCGTGTACGCCAAGGATGCCGGAGCGCACGTCGAGTCGAGCCTGCTCGAGAAGCTCATCGCGGCTGAGATCGTGAAAGCGGTGAACGAGAGCCGCGAGGAGCTGCGCGACAAGATGGTGTGCGACGGTCGGGACCCCTGCGCCTTCAACGACGTCTGCGCACACCACAAGGCGCTCGCGGGAGCCATGATGGCCACACAGCTCGCGCATCGCTGAGCGAGTCACGTCGCTCTGATATACTCCGGCCGCCATGAGCGGCGCGCGACGGCTCACGATCTACGAGCCCTTCCGGTCGATCTTCTACGCGCCGCAGTTCGTGGCCCTCTACGGCGGACACTTCGCCGGTGAGGGGCTCGACGTGGAGGTGCGGACCGCGGGCGGCGGCACCACAACGACGGGCGCGCTGATCGACGGCCACGCGGAGATCGCGCTGGGCGGGATCATGCGCAGCCTCGACGTGGCCGACCGCGGGGGGCCGTTGCTCCCTCATTTCGCGCAGGTCAACCAGCGCAACGGGTTCTTCCTGCTGTCGCGCGCGCCTCGACCGACGTTCACGTGGGCCGACGTCGTCGGCACCACCATCGTCTCCTTCGCCGAGGCGCCGACCCCGTGGCAGTGCATGCTGACGGTGCTGCGCAGGCACGGCGTCGATCCGTCCACGGTGCGGATCGAGCGAACGCTGCCGCTGGCCGAGGCGCTCGCGGCATTCCGGAATGGTCACGGCGACTTCTTCGAGACGGGCCAGCCCTTCACCGAGCAGCTGATCGCGGAAGGCGCGGCCCACCTCGTCGCGTCGATGGGGGACGCGACGGGGCCGGTGCCGTTTTCGTCCTACATGACCACCGGGCGCTTTCTGGGCGAGGGCCGCGACGTGCTGGTGCGCTTCACGCGCGCGCTTGCTCGCGCCCAGCGCTGGATGGCCGGAGTGGACGGCAAGCAGATCGCCGACGTGATCGCGCCGGCTTTTCCCAACATCGCTTCGGACGTCCGCCACCGCGCGGTCGCGCGCTACCTCGGGCAAGACACGTGGGCGCGCGACCCGATGCTGGACCGCCCCGGCTACGAATACTTACAGGCGATCCTGCTCGACGGCGGATTCATCACGCGTCCGCACCGCTACGAGGACCTGATCGACACCACCATCGCCCGGCAGGTCGTTGGCGAGAGGAGGTCATGATGGCCAACGTGCTGCTCGCCCGCTGCGCGCTGTCGTCCGGCCCGGCGTGGGGCGTGCTCGCCGACGACCGGATCGAGATCGTGGCGACCGACGCCGGCACCAACGGCGGCTTCCTTGCCTCGCTCCTGCAGCTGCCGCGCCCTGTCCGGTCGCTGCTCGATCGCCGTCGCGGCGCGCAGAGCCTGAAGGCCGCCGAGGTCATGGCCTCGCCGACGAGCGGCGTCGCGCCGCACCTGCTGCCGCCGCTGGACCTGCAGGAAGTGTGGGCCGCCGGCGTCACCTACGAGCGCAGCCGGGTGGCGCGCATGGAAGAGACCGCGGGCGCCGAGACCTTCTACGACAAGGTCTACAGCGCCGAGCGCCCCGAGCTGTTCTTCAAGGGCGCGGCCTCGCGCGTCAGCGGTCACAACGGGCCCATCCGCATCCGCCGCGACGCCTCCTGGAACGTCCCCGAGCCGGAGATCGCGGTGCTGGTCTCCGCCCACGGCGAGATCGCCGGCTACACCGTGGGCAACGACGTGTCGTCGCGCGACATCGAGGGCGAGAACCCCTTGTACTTGCCGCAGGCCAAGATTTACCGCGAGTCGTGCGCGCTGGGCCCGGTGGTCTGGCTGACCGACGAGGACACGGCGCCCGTCTTCGATATCGCGATCACCATCCAGCGCCGCGGCGCCGTCGTCTACGAGGGCAAGATCGCCACCTCCGCCATGCGCCGCTCGTTCAAGGACCTCGCCGACTGGCTCGTGCGCGACAACCTGTTTCCCTCCGGCGCCTATCTGTTGACGGGCACCGGGCTGGTGCCCGAGGCGGGGTTTTCGCTGGCGCCCGGGGATCGTGTGTCGATCAGCGTGCCGCGCATCGGCACGCTCTCCAACACGGTGGTGCAGGGCTAGCGGAGCGCCGCGCCCAGCCGCGCGAGGTCGTCGATCGCGCGGTGGCCGACGGGCCAGATCCCCAGCTCCGTCACGCCGGCCTCCGCGTAGACGCGGCAGCGCTCGAGACACTCGTCGACAGTGCCGGCGATCGCGTACTCGGACAGCAGCCGATCGTCGAGCACGGTGGCCGGCGGCTCGCCGCGGCCGAGACGCCCCATCACGCGCGCGAACTCCCCGGGATCGAGGCGTCGTCGCGCACCGCGCACGGCACGTACTGGACGACCTCGCGGGGCGCCGGCCGTCCGGCGCGTGCCGCGGCCTCGCGCATGATCCCCACCGCGCGTCGGGTATACGCGGGCGGGCACATGTTCGAGATCATCAGGCCGTCGGCCACCTCGGCGCAGAGGCGCAGCGCCTGCTCGCCCATGGCCGCCATGAGGATCGGCATGTCCGTGCGCCGCAGCGGAAACTCGAGCCGCACCCCGTCCACCGAGAAGACCTTGCCGGTGTAGCTGACGTCCTCGCCGCGCAGGAGTCGCCGCGCGATCGTCATCGCGTCCCGCACGGCGGCGATCGGCCGGTCGGTCGCGAGCTGCATTTTCCTGACCTTGGTGCCGATGCCCGCGCCGATGCCCAGGACGGCGCGGCCCGCGCTCAGCTCGTCGAACGCCGCCATCTCCATCGCCATCAGGGTGGGGTGGCGGTTGTAGGGGTTGAAGACACCGACGCCGATGCGCAGCCGTCGCGTCGCGACCGCGCAGGCCGCCATGGCGGGCCAGACGCCGCGCGTGAACGGATTCTCCGCGAACCACAGCGTGGACAGGCCGGCGCGTTCGGCGGCCACCGCCTGCTCGACGCAGGCGGACGGCGGCATGCCGCCGTGGGCGCGCAGCGCGATGCTCGGCAGCCCTGTCACGCTAGATGTTCCCCGGGCGCGGCGTGTCCCGAGCCTCCGAGAAGTGGACGTGCACCGTCTTCCAGTCGCCGTGCTGTTTGAGCAGCACCATCGTGGAGCGCGAGGTGAACGACTTGTCCACGTGCCAGACGGGGCGCTCGCTCGGCGCCCCCGTCCAGCGGGTCTTCGTCTTGCGGTGACACGTCACCACGGCCATGTCGCCGCGGACGATGACCTTCACGTCGAACGGTTCCCACTGGCCGGTCTCGAGGCGCTCGCCGTAGTACTGCCACAGCCGTGTCCAGTGCTCGAGGCCGACGTACGTGTGGCCGTTCATGTTGAAGAACACGTTGGTCGGATCGTCACTCCAGATCGGGCGCAGCGCCTTCCAGTCGAAGGTCGAGTTGGCATCCAGGTACGCCTGGTGCACCTCGAGGATCCGCGAGCGATCCGTGGCGGAGCCGCCGTCATCGTGGACGTTGTCCGGCATGGCCATTCCCCCGTGTTTCCGTCAGGGTACGAGAAACATGCGCACGATGTTCAGGAACTCGTCCAGCCGATCATGGTGCAGCCAGTGGCCGGCACGCTCGACGCCGACGACGCGCGCGTGACGGAAATGCGCGGCGCGGCCGTCGGCCGCCGGATCGCCGGCCCAGCTCTCCGTGCCGTAGAGCAGCAGCGTCGGACACGCGATGCGATTCCACAGCGTCTCGATGTCGCGGCGGGACATGTCGTAGGGCGGGAACGCGCGCACGTAGTTGTCGAACTTCCAGGAGTAGGTGCCGTCCTCGTTCTGGTTGGCGCCGTGCACGGTGAGGTGGCGCGCCTGCTCGGCGGTGAGGTGCGGATTCTCCTCCTGCATGCGACGGAACGCGTCCTCGATGCTCGGATAGCGCCGCGGCAGCCGCCCCGCGAGCGTGCGCTGCTCGCGAATCCACTCGTCCATGCGCGCGTCGATCGGCTTGGCCTTTCGCTCGGCCAGCCGCTCGGCCGACGGCCCGAGCCCCTCGATGGCGCCGAGCCGGGCCACGCGGTCCGGATAGATGCCGGCGTACCGGAGCGCGACGTTGCCGCCGAGCGAGTGCCCGATGATCGTCACGGGCGCCAGCCGCTGCTGGTGGACCAGCTGTGCGAGGTCGTAGATGTAGCCGGCCATCGTGTAGCTGCCGTCCGTGGACCACTGGCTGTCGCCGTGGCCGCGGAGATCCGGCGCGATGACGTGCCAGTCGTCGCGCAGCGCCGCCGCCGTCCAGTCCCAGTTGCGACAGTGATCGCGCCCGCCGTGCACGAGCAGCAGCGGCGGCCTCGCCGGGTTGCCCCAGTCCACGTAGTGCAGCCGCAACCGCTGGGAGAAATACGTGTGTGACGTCGGGCCCGGCCCCGAGTCGGCCATGGGCCCGGACGATAGCACCTTCCTTGACAAGATCGAGCGGCAATCCTACTCTCGCCCAACATGCTC
>QHSB01000321.1 GCA_003220335.1 Candidatus Rokuibacteriota bacterium | reverse complement strand
CTGCCTCTTTGAACTCGCGGCTGTAGATCCGGAATCGTCGTCCGGCCATCGATCCTCCCCGGGAGCAGTTTCCTTAGTTTCCGTGTCTCACTCCAGGGGTGCACTCCAATGTCCGCCGGAAACGTTTCCGCGGGAACGTTTTTGTTTATAGTTTATGGTATGCGCGCGCTGGTATAGCGCCTCCCGCGCTGCCGTGAGCGCCTGCACCAGCAGCGCTCCGACCTCCGGCGCGAGCCGTCCGCGCAAGACCCCCATGCCGTCTTCATCCTGATACACGTGCAGCGCGCGGCTCTCGTGACGCCGCGCGGTCTCACGTGCTTCCGCCTGTCGATCGGAGACACCGGTATACAATTCGACCTCCACCGGCGCGGCGAGCGATCTCGGAGGAGCAGGATGAGCGAGACGAGCGGGTCCCACGCGGCACGCCTGCTGCGCGCGTATCAGGCGCAGGAGAAGCGCTTTATCGAGCGGCGCTTCCCGCTGCAGTTCGCGCCCGAGGTGCCGGCGATCCGCGAGCTCTACAGCCAGGCCAAGGGGTTTCGCTGGAACCCGATGACGGACATCGCGTGGGATCGCTTCGACCCCGCGTGCTTTTCGAAGGAGACGTGCGAGGCGGCGCGCCGGACCTGGAGCCGTCGCGCGTGGGGCGTCTACCCGGGGCTCACGGAGAGCACCGCGCTGTTGATCCGCTTCTGCCTGGAGTCGGGGACGCTCGGCATGGACGCCAAGCTCTTCCTGTCCTTCCGGCCGTCGGAGGAGGCGAAGCATCTCGAGGTGTGTCACCTGCTCGCGCAGCGGCTCGGCGGCTACGAGGCCGATCCCGGCGACGCGGGCGTCGCACGCCTCACCAATCACCCGTTCGCGCAGGCCGCGCTCGATGCCGACCTGCCGGTGGAGGCGTTCGTCGCGGCCCTCGGCGCGCTCGACGACCAGCTCGACCTGAACCTGTACCTGAGCCATCTGCAGCACGCCGGGGACGAGGTTGTCCGTACCGCGCTGCGGCTCATCGCCGGCGACCGGCAGCGTCACGTCGCCTTCGCCTGGACGTTCCTCGGCAGCCGCGTGCCCGCCCTCGACGAGCGCGGCCGCCGGGCGGTGGTCGACGCCGTCCGCGATATGCTGGCCGGCGTGATTCTCGCCGGTTACCGCAACACGTGGCTGCTGCCCGCGGCCAGCCGCGAGCCGTGGCTGGCCGCCGAGGAGGCGACGGCGCGCGCGGGGCTGGGCGCGTCGACGGCGGCGCAGGAGCGGAGCGTGCTGCGCGCGACGGTGGCGCAGGTGCGCGAGCGGTTCGCGACGTGGAAGCTGGAGGTTCCGCGCGTGTCCCATCCCGAGCTCGGCACCCTGTGACGTCCAGAGGAGAGGCCGCATGCTGATCGACAAGGAGCGCACGCAGGCGTATGTGCTCGAGGATCGCTACCCGCTGCCGCTGGCCTCCGCCATGCCCGACGTGTGGGAGCTGTGGCAGCGGGCGAAGACGCTCGAGTGGGACCCGCAAACGGACATTCCGTGGGAGGAGCTCCATCCCGAGCGCTACAGCGCCGAGCAGCGGCTGGCGGCGCAGATGTACTGGAGCCGGCGCACGTGGGGCGAGTACGGTGCCATTTCGGAGAGCCCGGCGCTGCTCCTGCGCTTCTGTCTGGAGCGGCGGCTGCCGGATCTGCAGTTCTTCTTCACCATGCGCACCATGGAAGAAGGGCGCCACGCCGAGGCGTCCTGGCTGATGGCCGACCGCCTCGGGCGGTACTTTCCGCAGCCGCAGAACCCGCCGACCGTCGGCGCCGTCGGCACCCACGGCGTGCGCCGCATGGCGTTCGATCCGGAGACGGCGCTGGAAGGCATCTTCGCGAGCCTCGTGTGCGCGGCGGAGGAGATCCTCATCGACGTGTTCAAGGCCACCATCCACAAGGCGACGAACCCGGCCGTGCGCCGGCTGATGGAGCTGATCCTGCGCGACGAGGTCCGCCACATCGCGTTCGGCTGGCAGTGCCTGGACGCGTGGGCGCCGTCGTTCACGCCCGAGACGGTGCGCAACATCGAGTCGGCGGTCGTCACGATGATCAGGGACGTGGAGTTCCGCGGCTACCGTAACCTCTGGCTGGCCATCGAGGGCGGCAGCGCGACGCCGGCCGAGATCGACGCGGACCGCGTCTCCTGCGAGGCCGGGCTGGGTGGCAACACGCCCGAGGACGAGATGGCCGTCTTCCCCGAATTCTTGAGGAAGATCCGCAAGCGGATGGCGCCGTGGGGCGTCGAGATTCCGATGTTCGATCACCCGCGCATGGGCAAGGTGTAGCCCGCGGTGAAGTTCATCGGCGACCGGCTCCTCCGCAAGGAGGATCCGCGCCTCGTTCAGGGTCGCGGCCGGTACGTCGCGGACATCGCGCTGCCGGGCATGCTGCACGCCACCATCCTCCGCAGCCCACATGCGCACGCCCGCATCGGCGTCATCGACGCCGAGCGCGCGCTGAAGGCTCCCGGCGTCGCCGGCGTGGTCACCTTCGCCGATCTCGGGGAGGCGGCCCGCCCGCTGCCGGTCGTGCCGCCCCACCCGATGCTGCGCGCGACGAATTTCTGTC
Source organism: Candidatus Rokuibacteriota bacterium (assembly GCA_003220335.1). GTDB lineage: Bacteria > Methylomirabilota > Methylomirabilia > Rokubacteriales > CSP1-6 > AR12. Next base: position 911 of record QHSB01000321.1, on the reverse strand, counting down.
TGCTCGCCGGCGACCGGGCGCGCTTCGTCGGCGAGGCGGTGGCCGTGGTGCTGGCGGACACCCGTTACGCGGCCGAGGACGCGCGCGCGCTGGTCGACGTCGCATACGAGCCGCTGCCCTCCGTGCAGGAGCCGACCGCGCCGGGATCGGCGCTCGTTCACGACGACATCGCCGGCAACCTCGCGGGCCGCCTGACGCTGTCGCGTGGCGACGTCACCACCGCGCTGGCCGCGGCGCCCCGACGCGCGAGCCTGAGGCTGACGATCGGCCGGGCCGGCGGCCAGCCGATGGAGACGCGCGGGCTGATCGCCGAGTACAACGCGATGGCGGGGCTCCTCACGGTGTGGGCGTCGTCCCAGGTCCCACACCAGGTGCGGCAATTCGTCTGCGACCTCCTCGGCCTGCCACCGCACCGCGTGCGTGTGGTGGCCCCGGACGTCGGCGGCGGATTCGGCGCCAAGCTCATCGTCTATCCCGAGGACGTGCTCATTCCATTCCTTGCCCTGCGCTTCGGCCGCCCCGTGCGGTGGGTCGAGGATCGCCTCGAGCACATGCTGGCGGCCACGCAGGAGCGCACGCAGGTGCACACGGTGAGCGTCGGCTTCGACGACGAGGGACGGCTGCTGGCCCTGCGCGACCAGTTCGTCCACGACACGGGCGCCTACACGCCGCGCGGGCTCGTGGTGCCGCTGCTGAGCGCCTCGATGCTGGCGGGCCCGTACCGCGTCCCGAACGTCGAGGTGAGCTTCGACAGCGTCTACACCCACCGCGTGCCGGTCACACCGTACCGCGGCGCCGGCCAGCCACAGGCGGTGTTCGTCATCGAGCGGGTGATGGACCTGATCGCCCGCGAGACGGGACGCGACCGCGCCGCCGTCCGCTTCGCCAACCTCGTGCAGCCGGCCGAGATG
>QHSB01000320.1 GCA_003220335.1 Candidatus Rokuibacteriota bacterium | reverse complement strand
CACCTCCTCGACGACCTCGCGCGCCACATAGCGCGTGAACGCGCGCTTGATCATCTCCTTCTCGCGCAGGCTGCGCGCCATCCGGTTGAAGGACTCCGTCAGCACGCCCAGCTCGTCGCGCGTCGTCACGGGCACCGACACGCTGAAATCGCCCTGGGCGACGGCGTCGGTCGCGTCCATCAGCCGGTAGATCGGGCGCGCGAGCAGGGTGGCCAGCGCCACCGCCCCGCCCAGCCCGAGGACGATCATGAAGGCGGTGATGACGGCGGCCTGGTTACGCGCCTGGCTCACGGCGGCGGTGATGGCGCCGGTGCCGAAGCCGAGGTAGAGCGTGCCGAGCGGCGTCTTGCTGAACGCGAGCGGCACGGAGATGTCGATGGTGTCGGCGCCGGCGGCGGTCTTGTACTTCTGCACGAGCAGCGCCGGGCCCGGCGGCTTCAGCCCCGCGGGCCGGACGACGGGCCGGCCGATCGCCGTCACGTCGGGGTGCGCGTGCACGATGCCCTTCTCGTCCGCGAAGACGACGTAGGCGACGTCGCGATCGTGCATCGCCTCTTTCACCAGAATATTGAGGGCGAGGTCGTCGTTGGTCGCCAGCGCGCTCTTGCCGCCCGCGGCGAGATTGGCGGCCATGGTGAGGCCGCGCTTGGTGACGGCGTCGGTCAGGGCCTGCTCCTGGCGCCCCAGCAGCGAGAAGCCGACGAGGAGGACGGCGAGGGCGACCAGCGAGGTGATGAGAACGCTGAGCTTGACCTTGAGCGACAGCGGAAAGTCGCGCCTGACCCTCACCCAACGAGCCTAGCGGACGTCGGCGGCCACGGTCAATCGAGACCTGAGCGCGGCGATTCGCGCCAGCGCCTCGTCCACTTGGCCGGCAGGCAGCCGGCCCCGGCGCAGGGCCCGGCGGATGGCCTCGAGGGTCTCGGCCGAGGCCGAGCGATCGCCGGGGAGGCGGTCGTCGGCGATCAGGATCAGATCGACGCCGGCCCGCAGCGCCCGGACGGCGGCGTCGCCGGCGCCATAGTGCTGCTCGATGGCGCCCATCCGCATGTCGTCGCTCACCACCACGCCCCGCCAGCCCAGCTCGCTGCGCAGCACGCCGTCGATGGTCGGCCGTGACAGGGTGGCGGGCACCCAGGCATCGAGGTGGCGGTTGAACACGTGCGCCGTCATCACCGCATCCATGACGCCCTCCGCCAGCAGCAGCCGGTAGGGGACCAGCTCGACCTCCGGCCGCGCGGTGTCCGTGACGTCGACGAAGCCCGCGTGGGAATCGTCGACGCTGGAGCCGTGGCCGGGGAAGTGCTTCACCGCCGTCAGGATGCCGGCCGCGTGCATGCCGGCGATGTACGCGCGCGCCTGCGCGGCCACGAGCTTGGGGTTGGCGCCGAACGAGCGGCCGACACCGACGATCACGGGGTTGGCCGGGTTGTAGCCGACGTCGATCACCGGCGCCAGGTTCCAGTTGATACCGGCGTCGCGCAGCATGCCGCCGATGCGCCGCGCCTCCAGCTCGGTCTGGGCGAGGTCGCCGGCCTGGCCGAGGTCCTGGTGCGAGAGCGTGGCCGTCCAGCCGGCGGCCGGTCCGAGGCGCATGACCTGCCCGCCCTCGGCGTCCACCGCCACCAGCAGCGGCCGGCCCGTGCACGCGCGCGCGCGCGCCGTCAGGTCGCGCGTGAGGCGCGCCGTCTGCGCGGCGTCGACGATGTTACGCGCGAAGAGGATGACGCCGGCCACGCGCGTCTCGCACAGGAGCCTGTCGAGATCCGCGTTGTCCTGCAAGGCGGTCCCGTGAAAGCCGACGAGGAGCAGCTCGCCCAGCCGCGGGTTCAGCTCGCCGAACCGCTCGGGCGCGACGCTGCGGCAGCCGGCGGCCCACACGGAAACGCTGAGAGCGAGGGCGAGCAGGAGCGCGCGAGAGAGGCTAGCGGCCACCGACGGCGTCGACCAGCCGGCGCACGCGCGCGGGGTCGACGGGGCCGCTCACGTCGCCGTCGCGCTTGAGCGACGTGCCGACGATGAGCGCGTCGGCCAGCGAGAGCAGCTCGGGCGCCGTCTCGGGCGTCACGCCGCTGCCGACGAGGATCGGCACGTCGGGCACCGCGCTGCGCACGCGCTTGACGTCCTCGATCGGGGTGGCGTCGCCGGTGGCGCGCCCGGAGACGACGAGGCCGTCGGCGAGCGCGCGCGCGGCGAGGTCGCGCGCCTGCTGCTCGAGCTCGACGGGCGCCAGCGGCACCGCATGCTTGCCCTGCACGTCGGCGAAGATCGCGACGTCGACGCCGAGCAGGCGCCGGTCGCGCAGCAGGTCGTGGGCGTCGGTCTGCACGATGCCCTGGTCGGCCACCACCGCGCCGGCGAGGACGTTGACGCGGATGAAGCGCGCGCCGATGGCGGTGGCCACGGCCAGCGCGGAGCGCGCGTCGCTCTTGAGGACGTTGACGCCGAGGGGGGCGTCGGGCAGCGCGCGGCGGATCTCGTGGGCGATCACGGCCATGGCGGCGACGGTGGCGGCCGCGACGCGGCCGGCCGTGAACGGGGCGTCGCCGTAGTTCTCGATGATGAGCGCGTCCATGCCGTTGTCGATGAGCGCCCTCGCGTCGGCGAGGGCGACGGCGATCGCGCGCTCCATCGAGCCGTCCCAGCGAGGACTGCCGGGCAGCGGGGGTAGGTGCACCATGCCGATCAGGCGCATGACAGTACGGGAATTTTAGCACGCGCGGTGTGGACAGCCCGCGGAGCCGCCATTATCATGGCGCGACGATGACGATCTCGAGGCCTGAAAGGAGCACGCCGTGGGCTACCAGACGCTGATCTCCGAGCGCGCCGGCGCGGTGGCGACGATCACCCTGAACCGTCCGGAGGCCCGCAACGCGCTGGACTTCGTCATGCGCCGCGAGCTGGCGGCCGTGCTCGACGAGATCGAGGCCGACGAGGCCGCGCGCGTCGTGATCCTGACCGGCGCCGGCGGCCACTTCTGCTCCGGCGGCGACGTCAAGACCATGCGCGCCAAGCGCCACACCGCGGCCGAGGGGCGGGCGCGCGTCGAGTCGCTGAACCGCATGGTGCTGCGGCTCGTCGACTTCCCCAAGCCGACGATCGCCATGGTGGACGGCTACGCCGTCGGCGCCGGCTCGAACCTGGCGCTCTGTTGCGACCTGATCGTGGCCTCCGACCGCGCGAAGTTCGGCGAGCTGTTCTGGAAGATCGGGCTCGTCCCCGACGGGGGCGGCACATGGCTGCTCTCGCGCGTGATCGGTCTGGCCCGCGCCAAGGAGCTGATCTTCACCGCGGAGATCATCGACGCCGCCGAGGCCGAGCGCATCGGACTCGTCAACCGCGTGGTGCCCGTCGCCGAGCTGGAGACGACGACGCGCGCGCTCGCCGAGAAGATCGCCGCCGGCCCACCGGCGGTGCTCGCGCTGGCCAAGCACATGGTGAACCGCGCGGCCACGTCGGATCTGGCCGGCGCGCTC
>QHSB01000064.1 GCA_003220335.1 Candidatus Rokuibacteriota bacterium | reverse complement strand
ATTTCGGGGCCCCATGTACTCAACGCGAAATCGCGGCGCGCCCCGGTCCCCCGGGGCGCGACGAGCGCTGGGGGGTTTGGGGGGCCATTTCGGGGCCCCCCATATGGCAATACCAAGCGCAGCGACTTGCAGCGCGGCCGCGAGCAGCCACGGTGCGCCGGGCAGCTCCCACGCGCGGCCCGGCGCGATGAAGTACGCGAAGGTCAGCGTGAAGAGGCCGGGACCGATGAGGTCGGCGATGCCGCGCAGGCTGCCGTCCAATCCCTGGAGCCGCCCCTGCTCCGTCGATGCCACGTGGCGCGTCATCAGCCCTTGTGACGCCGCCCACGACAATCCCCAGAGCGAGAGCAGTGCGATGCCGACGCAGAAGAGCATGCCCGTCGGCGCCAGCCCGTAATCCGCGAACCCGGCGGCGCCGAAGGCCAGGCCCCAGAGCAGCGCGGCCGTCTCGCCGAAGCGCCGGACGAAGGGCGCCACGAGCACACCCTGGACGACGAGCGAGCCGACGCCGACGCCGGCGAGCGCCAGGCCGACCGTGCGGGCGTCCCACCCGTAGCGATAGGTCGCGTACAGCACGAACGTGCTCGGCAGCGCGGCGTGAGCGACGTGGCGCAGGAACATCATCGCGGCCAGGCCGCGGAGCGCCGGGCGCCCGCGCAGGATGGCGAGCGCACCGACGGGGTTGGCGCGGCGCCACACGAAGGCCGCGCGCCGCTCGGGCGGCAACGATTCCGGCAGCACGACGAGCCCGTAGGCCGCGTTCAGCAGGCTCAGCGCGGCGGCCACCCAGAAGGGCACGCGCGGCCCGAGCGCGCCGAGCAGGCCGCCGAGTGCCGGACCCAGCACGAAGCCCAGACCGAAGGCGGTGCCGAGGATCGCGAAGCCGGCCGCGCGCTTGTCCTCCGGCGTGACGTCCGCGACGTAGGCGCCGGCGGCCGTGATGCTGGCCGAGGTCAGGCCCGACAGCACGCGGCCGACGAGGAGCCAGGCGACGTTCGGGGCGAGCGCCATCAGCACGTAGTCGAGGCCGAGGCCGAGATTGGACAGCAGCACGACCGGGCGCCGGCCGAAGCGGTCGGAGAGCGCGCCGATCACGGGCGAGGCGACGAACTGCATCGCCGCGAACAGCGTGAAAGCCAGCCCGTAGATCTCGGCCGCGCGCGCCGTGTCGCCGCCGAGAAAGCTGACGACGAGCGGGGCCAGCACGGGCGCGATGAGGCCGAGGGCGAGCATGTCGAGCAGGACGGTGACGAAGATGAAGGCGAGCGCGGCCGGGCGGCTCACGGAAGCCGGCGAAACAGCAGCCCCGAAGTAGAGATCCGCAGCTCGAGATCGGCGGGCTGGCGCGCCGACACGAACGTGGCCGACCCGTACTCCGCGTCCACCACCGGGCCGAACCGCGCCAGGAAGCGGGCCAGCTGGAACATGTCCACGGGGTTCGGCGGTGCGAGCGGATAGACCCGTCGCGGTCGTGTCTGCTCGTCCTCCAGCCGGTCGTAACGGCCGCCGACGCGATCGAGCTGGTATGCCGTGTGGAGCCCGAGGAGATTGGCCCACGGGTGCCACTTGACCACGAGCGCGTCCACGTAGATCGCGTCACCGGTGAGCTCGAAGCTGCTGCGGCGCCCGTCGGCGAAGGTGAACGTCGCGCTGAATTGCTGGGGCCCGGTCACGCGCGTCGCGACCGTGGCCGCCACCACTTCGTGCGTCAGCGCCCGATAGCCATGCGTCGCGAGGCTCACCGATCCGGCAAGCGCCGCCAGCGTCAGGCAGAGCAGACCGAGCAGCATCGCCATCGCGGTGCCGATGACACGTCGCCGGCGGACGGCGACCAGGGCCATGACGGTGAAGACGGCGCTGATCACGGCGAACGCCGCCATGATCAGCGTCAGGGGGCCTGCCATGTTCATGATTATCCTTTGAGCCCGCTCATGACCACGCCGCGGACGATCCACTTCTGGCCGGCGAGGAAGACGGCCAGGATGGGCAGCACGCTGACGACGGCGGCGGCCGTCACGAGGTTGTACTCGATGAAGTACATGTTGGTGAAGCTCACCAGCCCGAGCGTGACCACCTTCATGGTAGGCGAGTTGACGACGACGAGCGGCCAGAACAGCTCGTTCCACGTCCACATGAACTTCACGATGACGAGGGTGGCGATGGCCGGCTTCACGGCGGGCAGGATCACGCGGCAGAAGATGCCGAGCTCGCCCGCGCCGTCGATGCGCGCGGCGTCGACGTAGTCGCTCGGCACCACCTCGATGGCCTGGCGCATGAGGAACACGCCGAACACGCTGACGAGGTCCGGCGCGAGGATGCCCGGATAGGTGTCGAGCAGCCCCAGCCGGTTGATCCAGAGGTAGAGCGGCACCACCACGGACTGGAACGGCACCATGAGGATGCCGATGATGCCGAAGAACAAGACGGCGTGGCCGGGGAAGCGGAATTTCGCGAAGCCGTAGCCGGCCAGCGACGACACGACCGCGCTCGACAGCGCCGCCACCGAGGCGACCAGCGCGCTGTTGAGCAGGAAGCGCCCGAACGGCTGGCGCTGGAACACCTCGCGGTAGTTGTCGAGGTTGCTCCAGCGGGCGGGGAAGACGTGCAGCGGCAGCCGCTGGATCTCCGGCACCGTCTTGAGCGACGTCACCGCCATCCAGAACAGCGGAAACACCACGCAGAGCGCGCCCGCCGCCACCAGCGCCGCCGTCAGCCAGCCCAGGCGCGCCGGCTTCAATACTCGACCTGGCGCCGGAAGAGCCGCCATTGCAGCAGCGTGACGAGCAGCAGCGAGCCGAAGACGAACACCGCCATGACGGAGGCGTCGCCGAGCCGGAAGTACTTGAAGGCGGTGTCGTAGAGCAGCATGATCACCGTCTGGCTGGCGCCCGCCGGTCCGCCCTGCGTGGTCGCGTACACCGTGTCGAAGACCTTGAAGTTGAAGATCAGCTCGAGGATCGCCACCATCACGATCTGCGGATTGAGCAGCGGCAGCGTGATCCGCCGCAGCGCCCGCCACGCGCCGGCGCCGTCGATGGCCGCCGCCTCGTAGTACTCCGCGGGGATCGCCTGGAGCGCGGCCAGGAAGATCATCGTGTCGAAGCCGAGCCGCGCCCACACGTTCACCAGCGCCAGCGACGGGCGCACGAGATCGAGGCTCTGGAGCCACTTGAGCGGCGGCACACCGAGCGCGGCCAGCGCGTGATTGAGCACGCCGTACACGGGATCGTAGATCCATTGCCAGACGAGCGCGGCCGCCACCAGCGAGACGGAAAACGGCAGGAAGTACATCGCCGCCCACGCGCTGCGCGCCTTCAGGCTTCGCAGCCGGTGCAGGCCGAGCGCCACCGCCAGCGCCAGCACGACGGTCACCGGTACCGACATCACGAGCAGGCTCACGGTGTTGCCGACGGCCTGCCAGAAGGTGGGATCGGTCAGGACCTTCACGTAGAGCCGCGTGCCGACGAACTGGGTCGCGCCGCCGGGCACCGTGCGATAGAACGAGCCGACCACCGATTCGAGGAGCGGGACGAGGAACACGCCGCCGAAATAGATCACCGCGGGCAGGACGAACATCAGTCCCGCCCGCCGCTGGCGCTTCAGATACGCGGGCGGCAACCTAGTCCTTCAGGATCCTGTCCATCTTGGCCGCGGCCTCGTCGAGCAGCGGCTGGGGCTGTCCCTTGCCGTAGAGGGCGGCCACCACCGCCTCGCCGAACGCGGTCGCCAGCTCGTTGGACTTCGGGTGGTAGTACTCCGGCGGCACCGGCTGCTTGAGCATCTCCTGCGTGGACTGGTAGTCGGGACGGCTCTTCACGTACGCCGATTCGAGGTTCGCCGTCCACACGGGCAGGATGCCCTGCGCCTGGTGCTGGTCCAGGTCGTCCTTGGCGTTGCTGATGAACCTCATGAAGTCCCACGCCGCCGGCTTGCTGGGGCTGTTCTTTGCCACCATGTTGGTCCACGGGAACAGGTTGCCCGCGCCCGGGCACGCCTTGCCGCACGGCAGCGCGTACACCTTGAAGGCGACGTCGGGCGCGTTCTTCTTCACCCAGCCGAAGAACCACGACTCGCGGAAGATGGTGGCCGCGCGCTTCTGGCCGAAGGCGTCCTCCGGCGTCGGGAAGGCGATCGACGCGACCTTGTACTTGTTGACGAGGTCCGCGTAGAACTGCAGCGCGGCGACCATCTCCGCGCTGTTGGCAAAGGTCGTCGCCTTCTCGAGGTTGGGCGACAGCATGCGCGCGCCGAACGCGTGGGCGAACGGAAGGAACTTGTCGGTGATGCCGACGGGGTGGCCCTTGTGGCGGAGCGCGAAGCCGACCTGGGTGGGCTCGCCCTTGGCGTCGAGCACGGTGAGCTTCTTCATGGCGGCCAGCCAGGCGTCCAGCGTCTTCGGCGGGCGGTCGGGATCGAGCCCGGCCTTCTTGAAGAGATCCGTGTCGATGTACATCTGCTGGAAGTTGCCGTGCTCGATGGGGATGCCGTAGCGGACGCCCTTCCATTTGCCGACATTGACGATGTACTTCGGCAGGTTCTCGTCCCAGGTCTTCGCCAGGTCCGCCGGCATCTTGTCGCAGAAGTCGTACTGGCCGCACCAGTGGTGGGTCATGCCCATGAAGATGTCGGGCGCGCCGCTCTTGCCCATCAGCGCCGCGAGATACTTCGCCTCGTAGCCCTGGTACGGCACGGTGACGACCTGGACTTCGTAACCGGACTTCTGCGCGAAGTCCTTACCCCGGGTCTCGTAGAACTTGTTGAACTCGGGGTTCTGTTCCCAGTGCGTCCAGAAGACGAGCTTCTTGGGCTGGGCCCAGCTCGACGGCGCCGCCAGCGCCATGGCCACCACGGCCGCCATCGCGATCGTCCGCGCTCCCCGCATGCCCGCTCCTTTCGCCGGCGACACTCACCGTCGCCGCCGACGAAAGGATGGGCGAAGCCGCCGGACGCGTCAAGCGGGCCGCATCGCGACCTCCCCGCGCCCGCGGCCGGGCGCGTCACCCTCGAGCACGAGCATGCGCAGCCCGGGATAGGCGGCGAAGCGCCGGCGCACGCGCCAGGCGCGCCAGCGCGCCGGCAGATCCGGGCCGGGCGCGAATGCGACGGTGTCCGCCGCGAACGCCTCGGCCTCGCGCTCGACCTCGACGACGGGCGAGCCGAAGCGGACGACGCACTCGACCGGCCCCCGACCCACCGCGCGCAGCACGCCGGCCACCGCCTCCCGCATCGCCTCCTCGATGCGGAGCATCTCGCGGTAGCGGTCCGCGACGATGCGGTCGTAGCGGTCGGTGCGGTCCCGCGGAATCCGGCGGAAGTACGCGACGCGCACGCTCGAGTTCTGAAGACGCGCGAGCCCGATCAGCCGTGGCAGCTGCACGATCCCCCGGCCCTCGTCACCTTCGAAGATCGCGATCAACATCCGGGTCAAGGTCCGGCCGCCCGTCTCAGCAGCCATGGATCACCAGGTCGTACGCGAGCGGCAGCCGCTGCGCGACGTCCAGGCAGGCCTCGTCCACGAGCCGCCGATAACCGTCGGGCGCGGACAGGTGCACGCGTCCGCGCGTCCACGGCGTGGGGGGCTCGACGTCCACGGCGATCAGCGATTCGCCGCCGAGCGCGCGCGCGAGAGTGGAGCGCACGCCCGCGCCCACCGTCTCGGCGCGATCGCGTCGTCGATCCGTTGCGTTTCGCCACACGAGCGCCAGGATGACCGGCGCCGTGCCGAAAATTACCGTCAAGATTTCACTCACGCAGCTCTCCTCCTTTGAGGGTTCGCGCGCCGAACAAGCAGAAAGCGCCGTGACGAAAGCCACAGCGCTCTCTGTGGGCGGCCGACGCGAGGCCGCCCGCCGCGGGAAGTAGCAGGCTCCGTGCCAGATGCCCGCGACGACCCAAAGCGGCGTTGTGCCACGGCGACTTACGAGCGGTGCAGTGCGCCGGAGAAGCAGCCGTGCGCGTCAGAAAAACAATCAGGAAGAGGGACATACGCCGTCAGAAAGGGCAACGACGGCGTGATTCGCCCGGCGTTTGAGCAGCGGTTGACCGCCACCGTCACCTCGGCGTAACGTCGAGCGCCATGAGTGATCTCTGCTTCCTGACCGCCGTCGAGCTGGCCGACCGCATCCGCCGTCGCGACGTCTCCGTCACCGAGGTCGTCCGCGCGCACCTCGCCCAGATCGAGCGCGTGAACCCGAAGGTCAACGCGATCGTGACCCTCACGGCCGAGCGCGCGCTCGACGACGCGCGCGTAAAGGACGCGGCATTCGCGCGCGGCGACGCACCGGGGCCGCTCTTCGGCCTGCCGGTCGCCCACAAGGACCTGGTGCCGACCAAGGGCATCCGCACGACGTTCGGCTCGCCGATCTATCGGGACAACGTTCCCGCCATCGACGGCCTCATCATCGAGCGCCTGCGCGCCGCCGGCGCCGTGACGCTCGGCAAGACCAACACCCCGGAGTTCGGCGCCGGCTCGCAGACCTTCAACGAGGTCTTCGGGCGCACGCTCAATCCCTACGACGTCACGAAGACCTGCGGCGGGAGCAGCGGCGGCGCCGCCGTGGCGCTCGCCTGCGGCATGGTCCCGATCGCCGACGGCAGCGACACCGGCGGCTCGCTGCGCAACCCGGCCGCCTTCTGCAACGTCGTCGGCCTGCGCACCGCGCCTGGACGCGTGCCCGCGTGGCCGCGTGAGGCCGCGTGGTCCTCGCTGAGCGTGCAGGGGCCGATGGCCCGCACGGTCGCCGACACGGCGCTGCTGCTGAGCGCCATGGCCGGGCCCGATCCCCGCTCGCCGATCGCCATCACGGAGGCCGGCGAGACGTTCCGCCGCCCGCTCGACCGCGATTTTCGCGGCGTGCGCATCGCCTGGAGCCGCGATCTCGGCGGCCTGCCGATCGACCGGCGGGTCACGGCCGCGCTCGAGCCCCAGCGCAAGGCCTTCGAGACGCTCGGCTGCGTGATCGAGGACACCGAGCCCGACGTGCACGATGCGCGCGAGATCTTCCAGGCGCTGCGCGCGCTGTCGTTCGCGATCAAGTTCGGCCCGCTGCTGGCCGAGCACCGGCACCAGATCAAGGACACCGTCATCTGGAACACCGAGCAGGGGCTCAAGCTCACCGCGCGCGAGCTGGGCGAGGCCGAGGTCAAGCGCACCGCGCTCTATCACCGCGTGCGCCAATTCATGGAGCGCCACGAGTTCCTGGTGCTGCCCGTCACCCAGGTGCCGCCTTTCGACGTCACGCAGCCCTACGTCACCGAGATCGAGGGCGTGCGGCTGCCGACCTACATCGACTGGATGCGCGCGTGCTCGGACATCACCGTCACCGGCCATCCGGCCATCTCCGTGCCGGGCGGCTTCACCCCCGAGGGGCTGCCCGTCGGGTTGCAGATCGTCGGCCGGCACCAGGACGAGTGGAGCGTGCTGCAGCTCGCTCACGCGTTCGAGCAGGCGACGGGCGTGGGGCGTCGTCGACCGTCGCTGGCCATATGAAGCTCGTCCGCTACGGGCGCGCGGGCGCCGAGAAGCCGGGCGTGATCGACGCAAGCGGCGCGCTGCGCGATCTCTCGCGCGTGGTGCAAGACATCACCGCGGAGGCGCTCTCATCCGCCGGGCTCAAGCGCCTGCGCGCGGTGAAGGTCGACCGGCTGCCGATCGTGCGCGGCCGGCCGCGGCTGGGCTGTCCGCTGGCCGGCATCGGCAAGATGGTCTGCATCGGGTTGAACTACACCGACCACGCGCGCGAGGTCGGCCGCCCCGCGCCCGACGAGCCGACGCTCTTCATCAAGGCCAACAGCGCGATCGCCGGGCCGTACGACTCGATCGTGCGCCCGCGCGGTGGCGTCAAGCTCGACTACGAGGTCGAGCTGGCCGCGGTGATCGGGCGCGACGCGCGCAACGTGAGCGAGGCCGACGCGCTGAAGCACGTCGCCGGCTATTGCATCGTCGACGACGTCTCCGAGCGCGCGTTCCAGATGGAGCGCGGCGGCACGACCACCAAAGGCAAGAGCGCCGACACGTTCGCGCCCATCGGTCCGTGGCTCGTCACCGCCGACGAGGTCGGCGACCCGCAGGCGCTGGAGGTGTGGACCACGGTCAACGGCGAGCCGCGCCAGCGCGGCCACACCAAGGACATGATCTTCTCCGTGCGGACCTTGATTGCGTACGTCAGCCAGTTCATGTCGCTGCGCGCGGGCGACCTGATCTCGACCGGCACCCCGGCCGGCGTCGCCCACGGCATGAAGCCGCCGCGCTATCTGCAGCCCGGCGACGTGGTCGAGATGGGGATCACGAAGCTCGGGGTGCAGAAGAACCGCATCGTCGCCGGCTGACGCGACGCCGACCGGGCCGCGGTGATCGCTGTCTCTACCAGGTGACAGGCGCGGCGGCGGAACAATCGTTCTTGCCGTTCGCGCCCTTGTCCGGCTATCGTCGGTCCACGCGGAGGTGCGATGAAGGCTGGGGCCGCGATGTGGTCGGTCGGATATGTCGTCGCCGCCGCGTGCTCGCCTGCCGCCTCTGTCCTCCGCGAGACCGCTTCGGCGGACTCTCCGAAGCCGAAGCTCCTCGACCGCGTTCGTCACGCCGTTCGCGCACGCCACTACAGCCGCCGGACCGAGAAGGCGTATGTCCACTGGATCAAGCGCTACATCTTCTTTCATGGCAAGCGCCATCCTGCCGAGATGGGCGCTGCGGAAATCACGGCCTTCCTGACGGCGCTCGCGGCCCGTGACGGAGTGTCGGCCCTCGGGAGTGGCTCGTAATGAAACCTAACCAAGCCATCGAGCTGCCGGCGCTCCGCGCCGCAGCTCATAGCCATCGTTAGGCGGCCGCCACTATGCTCGCGCTCGCTCTGCAGATCCTCACGCTCGCTGCGACTTCCGTGACTGCCAGCGGGACGTTTATCAACGCCACCACTTATACAGTCGCCATTACGGTCGCGCCTGGCCCCACAGTCCCTTTGTCTCTCAAGCCCGGTGCACGGGGGCCGTCGTGGGCCGCCTGGCCCAAACGTATTCTCGTTGAACGCGGCATCGCCGGCGCCGATCCTCGGGAGTTTGCCCTTGACTCCCTTCCGGCTATCGGCGCCGCCGACGTTCTCCTCGTGCTTAGCAACTACAGTCTGTACCTAGTGCCGTCAGCGAAGTGGCGAGACGATTCGCCGAAAGATGAAAAAGCAATTGCGGCTCTAGAGATCCTCCGTCTTCTTCCGCTCGACTGATCGAGCGGACGCCTAGCAAGCGCTTGAAGCTGACGAGCATCGCCCAGTAGGAAGGTCATTGATATGAGCGGTTCACACGTTCCCAGGTGGCCGGCGGCCGGCGCTCCTCGCTCTCAGGCGGGAGTCGCTCGCAGCTTAAGCGCGATCCGTTCGGTTGCAATGAGACGAAGTCTGGATCGGAATTGAGGGTCAACAGCAGAATCCAGTACGCGTTCAGGCGGCCCAGATTTCCGATCATCTGCGCGGCCGGTTCGGAGCTAATCTCGGCGGCGGTCAGCTTTCAACGCCAGGTCGAACGGTTCGAGCTCCAGGGCGGCACGGTGCTCGACATAGTGGACGCGACAGGTGAAGGCTGGGTGTTCCATGTGGATCTGATGATCGTGTCGCCGCTCACCCTGAAGAAGAGATGGACAAAATCCGCCGTCATCCGGCTCTTCAATGCTAGCGAGAACGCGCGGCGGATCGGTGAAGCGTACCCGGAGACTTCCCTTTCCGGGAAGTCGCTGGGACGAATTATCACAGATGTGGCAGCCCTGGCTGCCTATGCGAAGCCGAGCAAGCCGTTTCAGCGGATCGGAACTCGCGGTGCTCGCCCCGTCCGCTAAGCGCCGGCGTTCGCCTGCTGAATTGCCTCTTGCGGACCGACAGCGCTGTGCCTACAGTGTGAGCACATGACGACTAAGACCCGTATCGTGCGAATCGGCAACTCGCGGGGCATCCGCGTTCCCAAGATTCTCCTGGATCAAGCGCAGTTGCCCGATGAGGTTGAGTTGCACGCTGAGCCAGGACGCCTCGTCGTCCAAGCGACGCGGCGGCCGCGGACCGGCTGGGCGGAGGCAGCACGGGCCATGTCCGAGCAGGGCCACGACGGCATGCTCGATGAGCCGACGGCGACCCGCTTTGATCGTAAGGAATGGGAGTGGCGGTAACGCGGGCGTCTCGAGCCCGCGGCGAAGTCCATCTGGTTCGTCTGGACCCCACGCTCGGCAGCGAAATTCAGAAAACACGCCCCTGTCTCGTCGTATCACCGGACGAACTCAACCAGCATCTGCGCACGGTGATCGTCGCGCCGATGACGACAGGCGGGCGCGCATATCCATGGCGGGTGGCCTGTCGCTTTCAGCGCAGATCTGGCTTCGTCGCTTTGGATCAACTCCGGACAGTCGATGCCGAGCGCCTTCTCCGCCGGCTCGGTCGGCTCACACCGCAAACGGTCACGATAGTCCTTCAGCGGCTACAAGAAATGTTCGCTGAATGATACGCAGTCGAACAGACCGCTACAGCGGACTGGCTGCGCCGGCCGCTGAGCGCGCCAACGTCAGGCGCCAGCCCACGGGCTTTCGCTACCCCGCCAGCAGGACGGTAGCTCGACACCCGGCATCTGCAGCCCTACCGGGCGAGTGACTCAGCCGGCGCTCACTCCCCGCCCGCCGGCGCCGGCTGCGCCGTCACCACGCGGCGCCTCACCTGCACCACGGTGGCGATCATCACCAGCATCACCGCCGCGATCACGACGAACATCGCGCGCGGCTCGCCGCGGTCGAGGAACCAGCCGTAGACCGGGGGCGCGATCAGCGAGCCGACGTCCAGCCCCGAGTAGACGAAGCCGAAGACCTTGCCGGATGAGCCGCGAGGCGTGGCCGCGCGCACGAGCATGTCGCGGGAGGGCGCGGTGACGCCCATCGAAAAGCCGGTCATGGCCATGACCACGCTGATGGCGCCGAGCGGCAGGGCGCCGGAGGCGAGCACGACCATCAGCGTGGCCGCGCACAGCACGCCGGCGGCGGCGACCAGGTCGTGGCGCGTCGCGCGGTCGGCGAGGAAGCCGCCGGTGAGCACGCCCGAGGCGTTGCCGAAGAGGTAGACGGTCAAGGCCCCCGTGGCCAGCACGAGGGGCGCGCGATAGATCATGCCGAGCGCCGGCACCGCGAACGTCTGGATGCCGCCGGTCGACGCGGTCAGCAGCACGAAGTAGCCGAACGCCATGAGGATCGGCA
>QHSB01000319.1 GCA_003220335.1 Candidatus Rokuibacteriota bacterium | reverse complement strand
CGTCGCACGGCCATCCTCTTCATCAGCCACAACCTCGGGACGGTCGTCCGCGTCTGCGACCGGATCGGGGTGATGTACCGCGGCGAGCTCGTCGAGGAGGGATCGGTCCGCCAGATCTTCACCGACCCACGCCATCCCTATACCCGCGGCCTTCTCGACTGCCTCCCGACGCTCGGGCGCGACAAGCGTCACGCCCCCCTTGTGCCCATTCCCGGCCAGCTCGAGCCCGCGCTCGCGCGGCCGCCCGGCTGCGGCTTTGCCGCCCGCTGCGTTCACGTCGATCGCGCGCGGTGCACGTCGGCCCCGATCCCGCTGCGGCCACGCGACGGCGCGCGCGATCATCGCGTCGCCTGCGTGCGCGCCGCCGAGCTGGCGCCGTGGACGCGACGGCGCGCAGATGCGACGGCGGCGGCGGACGCCGCGGACGCGTCGGACCCGGTGATCTCGACGCAGCGTCTCGGCAAGCTCTACCACCCGCGCTCCGGTCTCTTCGGTGCCGGCCGGGCGCCGGTGCGCGCGCTGCGTGACGTCGACGTCGTCGCCGGTCGTGGCCAGACGCTCGCGATCGTCGGCGAGTCGGGCTGCGGCAAGTCCACGCTCGCGAAGGTGCTGGCCGGCATCGAGGTCGCCACGGATGGCCACGTCATGCTCGACGGCACCGAGATCGGCGGGCTCGGCGTCGACCGCCGCCGCCGCGCGCTGCGGCGGAAGCTTCAGATGGTCTTCCAGAACCCCGAGAGCACGCTCAACCCGAGCCACACCGTGGGCTACGCGATCGGGCGGGCGCTGCGCCGCCTGCGCGAGGGCGCGCCGGCCGACCCGAGTGCCGGCGTCGCGCGCCTGCTCGAGATCGTGAAGCTCGCGCCGGAGCTGGCGCGGCGCAAGCCGCGCCAGCTGTCGGGCGGCGAGAAGCAACGGGTCGCGATCGCGCGCGCGCTGGCCGGCGATCCCGACGTCATCGTCGCGGACGAGCCCGTCTCGGCGCTCGACGTCTCCGTCCAGGCGACGATCGTCAATCTGCTGGCCGAATTGCAAGCCGCCCGGGGCACCACGCTGGTCTTCATCTCGCACGACCTCGCCGTCGTCCGCTATCTCGCCGATCACGTCGCCGTGATGTACCTCGGGGCCATCGTCGAGTTCGGCCGCGTCGCGAGCGTCTTCGCGCCACCCTACCATCCGTACACCGAGGCACTGCTCTCGGCCGTCCCCGTGCCGGACCCCGACCGGCAATACGCGCGCATCCTGCTCGAGGGGTCGGTGCCGCGCGCGAGCGAGGCGCTGCGCGGCTGTCCCTTCGCGTCACGCTGCCCACGCAAGGTGGGACCGGTCTGCGACGACACGCCGCCACCCGTGCACCGCCTGGCCGGCGACCATCGGATCGCCTGCCATATTCCGGCCGGCGAGCTCGCGACGCTGCAGACGGCACTTGTCGAGCCCTCCCGAGAGGAACGATGATGGGCGCGTCATGAGCGAGCGACAGGGCGCGGCGGTCGTCATCATCGGTGGAGGCGTCACCGGACTCAGCGCGGGCTGGTGGCTCGCTCGCGCCGGGGTCGATGTGCTCGTCCTCGAGCGGGGCATCGTGGGCTGGGAAGCCTCCGGGCGCAACGGCGGCGGCGCGACCCACGTGTACAGCCCATTCGGGCTCGAGGAGCAGCGGCTGTGGCCGCAGATGGACGAGCTGCTCGGGTACCCGACCGAGTATCAGCCGTACCGGATCGGCGTGGCGCTCACCGAGCCGCAGCTGGCGCTGGCCCGCCGCTGGGCCGAGATCGGCGCGATGCGGGGCTTTCGCTGGGAGGCGCTCGACCGGCGACAGCTGAGAGAGCTGGTGCCCATCGTCGGCGACAGCGCCATCGGGGGCACGTACCTGCACTTCGGCGGTCACGCCAACCCGCAGCGGACGGTGCAGGCCTATGCGTGGGCGCTGCAAGATCACGGCGGCCGGATCCTGCAGCACACGACGGTGACCGGTCTCACGCAGCGCGGCGGCCGCGTCACCGCGGTCGAGACCACGCGCGGGACGTTTGGTGCCGACACCGTCGTCATCGCCGCGGGCCCGCAGACGGGACTCTTCGCCGACATGCTCGGCGTGTGGCTGCCGCTGGCGCCGGCGCGCGTCGAGATGATCGCCACCGAGCCGATCCCCCTGATGCGCTGCGGGGGCGTGGCGGGCAACGGACTCTACGGCCGCCAGACGCTGCGCGGCAATCTCGTGTACGGCGGCGGGCCGCACGAGTGGATCAACGTGCCCGACATGGCGGCACCGGATCACCCGAACACGCCGCTCGTCCGCAACCTTGCGCGCCGGCTGGCCGAGCTGTTCCCCGGCGCCGCCCACGTGCGGCTGATCCGCGCGTGGGGCGGCGTCGTCGAGAACACGCCGGACGGACTGCCCGTCATCGATCGCCT
>QHSB01000574.1 GCA_003220335.1 Candidatus Rokuibacteriota bacterium | reverse complement strand
ACGTGTAGACGACCTCGGCGAAGATCAGCGTGAGCAGCGCGAAGTAGATCCCGCGGCGCGCGGTGGCGAAGTAGCTGACCACCAGCGCATAGAGGCCGACCAGCAGGAGTGCGGCGCCGATGCACGCCCAGACCGACTGGACGCCGCGCTCCATCAGGATCGCCGTGGCGTAGGCGCCCAGGCCGTAGAAGGCGGCGTGGCCGAAGGAGACGAGACCCGTGTAGCCCATCAGGAGGTCGAGGCTCATGGCGATGGCGCCGAAGAGCAGCGCGTCGAAGGCGAGCAGCAGGTAGTAGCGCGACATCCCGGGCGCGAGCGGCAGCGCCGCCAGCAGCGCGAAGACGAGGAGGGCGCGCCAGCCGGGCACGCTCACTCGAGCACGCCCTCGCGACCGGCGAAGCCGCGCGGCCGCACGATGAGCACCACGATCATGATGCCGAAGATGGCGATGGCCACGCGCTGCGGGTTCATCCAGAGCGAGAAGAGGCTCTGCGCGATGCCGATGACGAAGGCGGCGGCGACGGAGCCACCCATGCTGCCCATGCCGCCCAGGATGACCACGATGAAGGCGAGCAGGATCATCTCCACGCCCATCTGCGGGTAGACGGTGAAGACGGGGGCCAGCAGCAGGCCGGCCAGCGCGGCCAGCGCGCCGGAGGCGGCGAAAGTCAGCGTGAACACGCGGCGCACGTCCACGCCGAGGCCGTCGAGCATCTCGGCATCCTGCACGGCCGCGCGCACCACGATGCCCGCGCGCGTGCGCGTGAAGAAGAGCCACAGGGCCAGGAGGATCAGCGACGACGCGGCCAGCAGGAACAACCGGTAGTCGGGATAGGTCATGCCGAGCAGCGGCGTGGAGCCCGTGAAGGGCGGCAGGATCCGCCGCATGTCGCCGCCCCAGATCTGGCGCGCGCCCTCACGGAAGACGAGCGCGAGGCCGAAGGTGAGGATGAGCCCGTAGAGGGGCTCGCGATTGTACACGAGACGCAGCGTGGTCATCTCGGTCACGGCGCCGACGACGCCGACGAGGAGCGGGGCGACGAGCAGGGCCACCCAGAACGAGTGGGTGACCCCGATCACCGCGATACCCGCGTACGCCCCGAGCATGTACAGCTCTCCGTGCGCGAAGTTCATCACGCCGAGGAGCCCGAAGATGACGGTGAGGCCCAGCGCCAGCAGCCCCAGGGCGGCCCCGAACACGAGGCCGTGCAGGAGCTGCGGCAGCAGCACCGTCAGAACGTAGTCCACGACCACATCAATCGTGCTGGTTCTGGTGGACGCGGATATATTCACCGACGGCGACTCGGTCAATGGCCAGATCGAGCGCGTGCGATTCGTCGAGAGAAACCCACAGCAAGGCCTCGGCCTCGCGGTTGAGGATCCCGGTTGTCCTTGACGAGCATGAACGCCACGCACTCGAGCGGCGCGCTCTCATCGCCGCTCAATTCTTCTTCTTGATCTCCCACGTGAAGCCTTCCACCGGGTCCTTGCCCACCATCGGCTCGCCGATGGTGTCCTTGCCCTCGAGCCGGGCGATCGGCAGGTTCTTGCCGCCCTTGACCTGGTAGAGGTGCATGTCCATCACGACCTGGTGGTCTTCCTTGCGGATGCACTGCTTGCCGATGTGTGTGTTGTCCAGGCACATGCCCTCGAGGACGGCGGCCACCTTGTCGGCGTCGAAGCTCTTCGCCTTCTCGGCGGCGGCCGCCCAGAACAGCACACCGTCGTACGCGCCGGCCATGATGTTGCCTTCGACGCCGAACTTCTTCTTGAAGCGGTCGTTGAAGGCCTGCATGCCTCGATCCGGGTTGTACGGCGAGTAGTGCGCGAGCTGGACGAAGCCCTCCATCGGCTCGGCGATGGCCGGCAAATCTTGTTGGAGCAGGAAGCAATCGATGCCGGCGAGCTTGTACTTCTTCGTCATGCCGAAGGAGTGCAGCTGCGTCATGAGGCGCAGCGAGTCGGTGCCGGCGAAGGCGACGAAGAGCACGTCGGGATTCGCCTGGTTGATGGCGCCGAACCACGGGCTGAAGTCCTTGGTGTCGAGCGGCGCGCCGGCCACCCCCACCACCTCGCCGCCGAGCTTCTCGACCGCCGTCTTGAACTGGCGGCCGTCTGACTGGCCCATCGCGTAGTCGGTATAGAAGATGTAGACCTTCTTGCCCATCTTGTCGACGATGTACCGGGCGAGGCCGTTGGCCTGCATCCGCGAGTCGGGCTGGTTGCTGAAGTACTGCTTGTGGAACTTCGTCGTCCGCATGAACTCGGCGCACGACACCGCATTCCAGTGGATCGTCTTGTGCTTCTTGGTGACGTCCATCACGGCCATGGTGGCGCCGCTCGAGACGGCGCCAACGATGAGCTTGACGTCGTCCTGGAGGATCAGCTTCTCGGCCTTGCGCACGGCGGGCGCGGGCTTGGTCTCGTCGTCCTCGGAGATCATCTCGATCTTGTGGCCGAGCACGCCGCCCTTGGCGTTCAGCTCCTCGACGGCCATCTGCATGAACATCGTCTGGTACTTGCCGTAACCCTCGAAGACGCCGACCTTGCTGCCGAGGTCGCCGATCTTGACGACCTTCGACTGCGAGAGCGCGGGCGCGGCCAGAAAACCGCCGGCGACGAGCAGCGCCGCCAGCACCACCAGCCAGGTGAGTCGCTTCATGAGTTCCTCCTTGACGGAGTCGTTGTCGACGGAGTGGTCGTGCTGACGATGAGGTCCGACAGGATCTGCGCGATACGTCCGAACCCCGCCCGCACCCGGACGGGATCGGGCGCCCCCGCCGCCGGCCGCGTGAGGCCCTCCGCGTCGTCGTACGCCAGCCGCATCGCCACCGACGCGCGCGCGTCGCGCTGGCCGACGGCGAAGTCCGCGAGGTTGTAATAGCGCCAGATCGCCTCGAGGAAGCGCGGAGCCACGGCGGCCGCCGGCGCGCCGTCGGCCAGCCGGTGGTCGGCCTCCAGGGCGAGGTCGCGCGCGAGGGCCACGAAGAAGAGCATGAAGCCGCGCTCGGCCTCGCCGGTGTCGCGCGCCGCGAGCGCGGCGCGCGTGCGCGCCTCCAGCCCGGCGGGCAGGGCGGTCGCGCGGGCGCGCATCTCGGCGCGCAGCGGTCCTTCGTCGTAGAGGCGAAGCGCCACCTCGAACTTGCCCGCCTGCACCGAGAACTTCACCTGCTTGAAGTTGGCGGTGATCGCGTTGTCCTTCGGCGTGTAGACGCCGGTGTGGTGGGCCGCCGCCGGCGCGACGGCGCCCAGCGCCGCCAGCGCGGCCAGGGCCACGGCGCGCGGCGCCGTCATCGCCGCACCATGCGCACGGCGGTCAGCGCCGCCAGCCACAGCAGCGCGACGATCGTCGCGCCGCCGAAGGGAATCCACACGAGCCACTCGGCGATGGCCTTGCTCCTCTCCACGCCGTACGAGGGGATCAGCGCGCTCCAGATCAAGTAGCCGAGAGGATACCCGACGCCGCCGACGGTGAGAAGGACGATGAGCGTCCGCCGGGCGACCGCCGCCCGTGCCAGCGTCGCCGCCACCGTGGTGGTGGCGATGACCACGAGGGCCATGCCCTCGGCGTGCATGTGAAAGAGCCGGAGCCCCGTATCGAAGCGGAACAGCGCCTCGTCCAGCGCGCGCTCGTCCACGTCGCGCACGCCCACGAGACCGTGGACGTCGGGGTGGGCGAGCATCCCGGTCCGCGCCCAGCGCGCCAGCTCCAGCTTGTAGCGCGACATCGAGGCGCCGCCGAGCTCGGCCGCCACGAGCAGCAGCACGGCGGCCAGCAGCACGGCGCGCGGCGGCAGCCGCCAGGTGTCCCCCCAGGTGTCCATTGAGGCCGGGGGGCTAACGCCGCCCTGGTCGCGCCAGTGACACGGCGAGGCCGAGGAGGCCGAGGATGGCGGCGGAGCCGAGCGGCGTCAGCACCCACGTCTCCGCGAATTCCACCCCCGTCTCGCGCCCGAATCGGAGCACCGCGAAGGAATAGACGAGATAGCCGAGCGGGAACAGCGCGCCGAGCGTCAGCAGCGTGTAGAGCGCGCCGCGCACGACACGCCGCCGCGCCATGCTGGCGACGAGCGTGGACGAGAAGAAGAGGACGAGGCCGGTGCCTTCGGCGTGCGTGTGGAAGAACGACAGCCCCGCCTCGGTGGCGAAGACGGCCTGGTCGCGAATGGTCTCGTCGTACTCCGCCGAGCCGGTGAGCCCGTGCGGCCCTGGATTCGCGGCGACGCGCGCGGCGGCCCAGCGCGCCGTCGCCGGCCGGAGCTGCGAGAGAACAGCGCCGCCGAGCTCGCCGAGCGCGATGACCAGGACGGCGACGAAGACGACGACGAGCGGCGGGCGGCCCACGACGGGCGAGACCCTATCAAAGGCCGAGCGGTTTGTCATTACGCGGTGGGTGTGGCAAGGTTTGCCGCGATGCGGAGCGGCGACCACTATCTCGCGAGCCTCGATGACGGGCGCGTGGTGTTCCTCGACGGCGAGCGCGTCGGCGACGTCACCAAGCACCCCGCCTTCGCGGAGCCGATCCGTCGCGTCGCGCAGACGTGGGACCTCGCGCGCGCGGCGGCGGCCCCGGCTGTGGGCGGAGCCGTCCTACGGCCTCATGGGCCGCACGCCCGACCACGTCGCGTGCGTGCTGAGCGCGTTCGCGGGCTGGCGCCAGCTCTTCGACCGCGGTGGCACGCGCTTCGGCGACAACGTCGTCCGCTTCTACGAGCGCGCCCGTGACGCGGACCTGTACGTCGCGTACGGGATCGTGCCGCTGCAGATCGACCGCTCACAGCCCGCGCACCGCCAGCCCCAGCCGTTTCTCTATCCGGGCGTGGCGGCGGAGCGCGACGGCGGCATCGTCGTGCGCGGCGCCCAGGGCATCACGACGGCGGCCGTGCTGGCCGACTGGCTCTTCATCTCCTACATCACGCCGCTCGTGCCGGGCGACGAGGACTACGCGCTGTCGTTCGTGACGCCGGTGAACGCCCCGGGCCTGCGCGTCTATCCGCGCCGGCCGTACGCGCAGGGCACCACGAGCGTCTTCGACTACCCGCTCTCCTCGCGCTTCGACGAGGTCGACGCGACGATCGTGTTCGACGACGTGTTCGTGCCGTGGGAGCAGGTGTTCGTGTACAAGAACGTCGATCTGGTCAACGCGCAGTTCCACGAGTCGCCGTCGCACACGCTCGCCAACTTCCAGTCGCTGGTACGCTTCACGGTGAAGCTCGAGTTCATGGCGGGGCTGGCGCTGAAGCTGCTGGAGGTTCACGCGGCGGATGGCAAGCCGGAGGCGCAGGCCTCGCTGGGCGGCGACATCGCCGCACTCTGTGCGACGTTCGACGCCCTCGTGCAGGCGGCCGAGCGCAACCCGCTGATCCGCGAGGGCGTCGCCCGGCCGCATCCGCAGTACGTCTACGCGGGCATGAGCCTGCAGCGCCGGCTGATCGTGGACATGCTGCGCGCGATCCGCGAGCTGGCGGGCGGCGCCTTCCAGCAGCTGCCGTCGTCGGAGGCGGGGTTCAGCAGCCCCGAGACGCGCGCGGATCTCGAGAAGTTCATGCGCGGGGCGACGGCGGACGCCCGCGCGCGCGTGAAGCTCCTGAAGCTCGTCTGGGACTTCGTCGGGACCGAGTTCGGCGGGCGGCAGCTCCAGTACGAGATGTTCTACTCCGCCGCGCAGCCGGTCGTGAACACGCGCATGTTCCGCTCGTACGACTGGCAACACGCCAAAGCCGTGGTCGATCGCTGTCTCGGCGAGTACGAGTGAGCGCCGCATTCGGCGAGGCTCGCTAGCGTGGCGACGCTCGGGGTCATCAACATCGGCGCGTTGGCGACGGGCGTGCTGGCGGCGCCGCGCGGCGAGGCCGAGTCGCTGCTGGTGGAGAACGGCCGCATCACGGCGCTCGGCGCCGCGAGCCGCACGGCCGCCGGCCGCGCCGACATCGTGATCGACTGCCGCGGCACGACGGTCATCCCCGGGCTCGTCGACTCCCACTGCCACGTGGTCCTCGGCGACTATACGCCGCGCCAGAAGACCGTCGACTTCCTGGATTCCTACGTCCACGGCGGGATCACGTCGGTCGTCTCGGCCGGGGAGGGCGTGCACGCGCCCGGCCGCCCGCACGATCCCGCCGCGTCGAAGGCGCTGGCCATCGCCGCCGCGAAGTGCTTCGAGCACTTCCATCCCAACGGCATGAAGGTCAACGCGGGCTCGGTGGTGCTGGAGCCGGGGCTCACCGACGAGGACTTCGCCGAGATGGCGAAGCACGGCGTGCGTCACGCCAAGTACGGCTTCGGCGGCTACGGCCACCCGCGCGACGGCGAGCCGGACGTGCGGCGCGCGCAGAAGCACGGCCTCTGCGTCATGTCACACAGCGGCGGCAACTCGATCCCGGGCTCGAGCCCGATCACCCACGACGTGCTCCTGCACCTGCGGCCGGACGTCTGCGGCCACGTCAACGGCGGGACGACGTCGCTCGACGAGGACGGGCTGCGCACCATCGTTCGCGAGACGGACATGGCGCTGCAGATCG
>QHSB01000573.1 GCA_003220335.1 Candidatus Rokuibacteriota bacterium | reverse complement strand
AGGAAGGGTTCCCCGTGCACATGCGCAAGGAGGAGGCCCTCATCCACGTCTGGTGGATCCTCGGCCCCGACGGCCGGACGCCGCCCACCAACGACAAGCGCGTGCGCGAGGCGCTCAACCTCGCCATCGACCGCAACGAGATCGCGCAGTCCATCTTCGGCGGCTACGCCGAGCCGGCGGCGATCCCGATGGGGCTCACATGGTCGTTCAAGGACGTCGGCTTCAAGGTGACGCCGGACATGGCGTACGCGTACGATCCGGCGCGCGCCAAGAAGCTGCTGGCCGACGCCGGCCTCGCCGGCGGCTTCACGCAGGACGTGTACGCGTTCCAGCTCCCCGGCTTCCCCGAGGGCAAGGCGTTCGCCGAGGCCATGGCCGGCTACTGGGAGAAGATCGGCGTCAAGAGCCGGCTCATCCCGGTCGACTACCCGGCCTTCCGCAAGATGTGGGTGGACCGCAAGGCGCCGGGCGCGGTGGGCTACTACAACGTCGCCAACCGTGACTGGATCGGGGCCTACGCCTTCCTCGAGAAGCAAGGCTACACGCCGTCGAAGCTGAACGACACCGTCAACGATCCCGAGGTCGACGGCATGCTGGCGCAGGTCCTGCGCCAGACCGACCGCGACAAGATCAACGCGCTCATGCGCAATGTCTACACGCGCCTGCGCAGCGAGCACCACGGCGTGCCGGTCGTCTTCGTGCACTCGCCGTACGCGGCGTCCAAGACGCTCGGCAAGTGGAACCCGGGCTCCGTGATGTACGACCTGTTCCTGGACGACCTGGCGCGCAAATAAAGCGGACGGGGTGTCGGGGGGAGTCTCGGGCTCTCCCCGACCTCATATGCTTCGCTTCGTGTTCTTCCGTCTGCTCCAGTCACTGATCGCGCTCGCGATCCTGTCCGTGGTCGTCTTCGTGCTGGCCCGCGCCACCGGCGACCCGCTGCACATGATCCTGCCGATGAACGCGAGCGAGGAGGACTACGCCAACGCGCGGCGCTACCTCGGGCTCGACCGGCCGTACGTCGCGCAGTACCTCTCCTTCGTCGGCCGCGCGGTCACCGGCGACTTCGGCAACTCCATCCGCGCGCGCCGGCCGGTCAGTGAGCTGCTGCGCGAGCGGCTGCCGAACTCGCTCAAGCTGGCGGCCTTCGCGATGAGCGTGTCGCTGGCCATCGCCTTCCCGCTCGGCGTGATGGCCGCCGTGAAGAAGGGCACCGGCGTCGACCGCGCCGCGCAGCTCGTCGCCGTGCTCGGCCAGTCGCTGCCGACGTTCTGGGTGGCCATCGTGCTCGTGGAGTTCGTGGCCGGGCGGCTGCAGTGGCTGCCCGCGGGCGGCGCCGACAGCCTCGCCTCCTACGTGCTGCCGGGATTCACGCTCGGCTGGTTCGTGGTGGCCGGGATGATGCGCCTGCTGCGCTCGGGCATGCTCGAGGTGCTCGACTCGGAATACGTGAAGCTCGCACGGCTCAAGGGCGTGGCGGAGCGCCGGGTGGTGTGGGTTCACGCGCTCAAGAATGCGCTCATCCCCGTGGTCACCTTCGCCGGCATCTACTTCGCGATCCTCGTCACCACGGCCATCGTGGTGGAGACGGTCTTCGCGTGGCCGGGCCTGGGACGTCTGGCGTACGACGGCATCACCTCGCGCGACTTCCCGGTGATCCAGGCCGTGGTCCTGGCGACCGCCGTCATCGTGGCGGCCGTGAACCTCTGCGTCGACTGCCTCTACGCCGTGATCGACCCTCGCATCCGGTATTCCCGGTGAGCGTCGTCGCCCTTCCCGACCGCGCCGCCCGTCCCGAGCCGGGGCAGCGCAGCCGCCGCTGGCCCGTCGTCTCGATCTCGATCATCGTCGTGTTCGTGCTCGTCGCGCTGCTGGCGCCGCTGCTCAGCCCCGCCGATCCCTACGAGCAGTCGCTCCGGCTCCGCTTCCGGCCGCCGGTGTGGGAAGAGCGCGGCTCGTGGGCGAACCCGCTCGGCACCGACCGTCTCGGCCGCGACATGCTCTCGCGCATCCTCTGGGGCTCGCGCGTGTCGCTCGCGGCCGGCGTGGTGACGGTGCTCATCGCCAGCGCCTTCGGCGCCGCCATCGGCCTCGTGGCCGGCTATTACGGCGGCCGCGTGGACGCCACCCTCATGCGGGTCACCGACGCCACGCTCTCGTTCCCGGTGATCCTGCTCGCGCTGATTCTCGCGGTCACCGTCGGCCCCAGCTTCACCAACGTCGTCATCGCGATCGCGGTGATCCTGTGGGCGCGGTATGCGCGGGTGATCCGCGGCCAGGTGCTGACGCTGATGCAGCTCGACTTCATCGCCCAGGCGCGCATCGCGGGCGCCGGCGCCTGGCGCGTCATCACGCGCCACCTCCTGCCCAACACCCTGAACACCCTGGTCGTCCTCGTCACCCTGCAGATCGGCTATGTCATCATCGTCGAGGCGTCGCTGTCGTTCCTCGGCGCCGGCATTCCGCCGCCGACGCCCGCGTGGGGCTCGATGATCGCCGAAGGCCGCGACGTGATCACCATCGCGTGGTGGGTGTCGTTCTTCCCGGGGCTCGTGATCCTGCTCGTCGTGCTGGCCTTCAACCTGCTCGGCGACTGGCTGCGCGACACGCTGGACCCCAAGCTGCGCCAGCTCTGAGCCCGGTCGTGTCCGCCGTCATCGACGTCCGCGACCTCCGCACGCACATCGTCACCCGCTGGGGAACGATCAAGGCGGTGGATGGCGTGTCCTTCGCGCTCGGGGAGGGCGAGACGCTCGGCCTCGTCGGCGAGTCGGGCTCGGGCAAGAGCATGACGTGCCTGAGCATCGTGCGCCTCGTCCCGCGGCCGGCCGCGCGCGTCGTCGGCGGCGAGGTCCTTCTGGACGGCGATGACGTATTGCGAAAGAGCGACGCCGAGATGCAGCGGATCCGCGGCCGCAAGGTGGCGATGATCCTGCAGGACCCGATGTCCTCGCTCA
>QHSB01000572.1 GCA_003220335.1 Candidatus Rokuibacteriota bacterium | reverse complement strand
ACGCCGACGACGTCCTCGACGAGATCGCGGACGACGTCCTCGGCTATGGTGATCTGAAGTCCGCGCTGCAGCGCCTGTTGCAGCAGGGGATGCGGCCGCCCGACGGCGCGCGCATGCCCGGCCTCAAGGACCTTCTCGACAAGCTGCGCGCGCAGAAGCAGCAGCGCATGCAGCGCTACGACCTCGGGTCGAGCCTCGAGGACATCGCCAAGAAGCTCGACGACGTCGTGAAGACGGAGCGCGAGGGCATCGAGCGGGATCTGAAGGGCCGCGAGCGCGAGAAGCGCCAGCAGGCCCTCGACACGATCCCGCCCGATGCCGCGGGGCGGCTGCGCGAGCTGCAGAACTACGACTTCCACGACGAGCAGGCGAAGCAGAAGTTCGAGGACCTCCTTGCCTCGCTACGAGCCCAGGCGCTGCAGCCGTTCATGCAGGGCATGAAGAACGCGCTCGGCAACATGACGCCCGAGGACCTCCGGCGGATGCGCGAGATGATCCAGGACCTCAACCGCATGCTGCGCGAGCGGGCGGAGGGCGGCCAGCCCGACTTCGAGAAGTTCAAGCAGAAGTGGGGCGAGCAGTTCCCGGGCGCCGAGAGCCTCGACGACGTGCTCGAGCAGATCGGCCGGCGCATGGCGGCCATGCAGTCGCTGATGCAGTCGCTCTCGCCCGAGCAGCGCGCGCAGCTCGACGAGATGATGCGCTCGCTCTTTCTCAAGGACGAGCGCCTCGAAGCGGCCATGCGTCAGCTGGGCATGCACCTCTCCGAGATGATCGACGAGATGGCGCAGCGCTATCCCTTCCGCGGCGACGAGCAGGTCGGCCTCGACGAGGCCATGCGTCTCATGGAAGAGATGCAGAAGCTCGACGCGCTCGAGCAGGAGCTGCGCGCCACCCGCTCCCTGGAGGATCTCGCGAAGCTGAGCCCCGAGGACGTCGCGAAGGTCGCCGGCGAGGAGGCGGCGCGCGACCTCGAGCGGCTGCAGGAGATCGCGAAGCGGCTGAAGGACGCCGGCTACCTCGAGGGCGAGGACGACGATCTCAAGCTGACCGCGCGCGCCATCCGCAAGATCGCCGACAAGTCGCTGCGCGACATCTTCTCCCGCCTCAAGCGCGACCGCTTCGGCGGCCACCAGATGGACCGGCGCGGCGCCGGCGGCGACCAGACCGACGAGAGCAAGGCCTACGAGTTCGGCGACCCGTTCCTGCTCGACCTGAAGGAGACGGTCATGCGCGCCGTCGGACGCCTCGGGCCGGGCACGCCGGTGCGCCTGGTGCCCGACGACTTCACGGTCATCCGCACCGAGCAGCGCACGCAGGCGGCCACCGTGGTCATGCTCGACATGAGCCGGTCCATGCTGAACAACGGCTACTTCCTGCCCGCCAAGAAGGTCGCGCTGGCGCTGTCCGCGCTGATCCGCAGCCAGTTCCCCCGCGACGCGCTCTACATCGTCGGGTTCTCGCTGTACGCGCGCGAGTTCACCACCCAGCAGCTGCCCACGCTGTCGTGGAGCGAGTGGAACATGGGCACCAACATGCACGCGGGCTTCATGCTGTCGCGCCGGCTGCTCGCGCGGCACGCGGGGGGCAACCGGCAGATCCTGATGGTGACCGACGGCGAGCCCACCGCCCACCTCGAGGGCGAGGTGGCCGACTTCAGCTATCCGCCGACGCGCCGCACGGTGGAGGAGACGCTCAAAGAGGTGCAGCGCTGCACGCGCGAGCGCATCACCATCAACACCTTCATGCTCGAGCGCAGCCCCTGGCTGACCTCGTTCGTCGAGCAGATGGCGCGGATCAACCGCGGCCGCGCGTTCTTCGCGACGCCGGACCGGCTGGGCGAATACCTGGTGGTAGATTACGTGAGCGCCCGACGGCGGGCGCGGGGAGCGTGACGATGGCCGACTTCAAGATCTGGATGAACGGCAAGGTGGTGCCGGGCGAGCAGGCGGTGTTGCCGGTGAACAGCGCCGCCGTCTTCTACGCGACGAACTGCTTCGAGGGGCTGCGCGCCTACTGGAACGCCGACGACGGCGAGATGTACGGCTTCCGGCTGGCCGAGCACTTCGCGCGGCTGCGCGAGTCGATGAAGATGATGCGCTTCAGCGTGCCCTCCAGCGACGTCGACCTCTACGAGGCCGTGCGCGAGGTGATCAAGGCGAACGGGGTCCGCGAGGACATCCACATGCACCTCGTCGCCTACGTGCTCGGCACCGGGCTGGACGCCACCACGCCGACCGGGCTCTACATCAACCCGCGCCGGCGCCCGAGCGCGCCCGCCGGGCTGCGCTGCTGCGTGTCGTCGTGGACGCGCACCAACGACAACGCGATCCCGATCCGGCTGAAGTCGGGCTCCAACTACCAGAACGGACGACTGGCCACCCTGCAGGCCAAGGCCGACGGCTACGACACGCCGATACTCCTGAATCAGAGCGGGACGGTGGCCGAGGGCACCGGCGCGACGTTCTTCATGGTGCGGCGTGGCGTGTTGCTCACGCCGCCGCTCACCGCCGACATCCTGGAATCCATCACACGCACCACGCTGCTGTCGGACGTGATTCCGGAGCTCCGCCTCGAGGTGCAGGAGCGTGAGATCGCGCGTACCGAGCTCTACGTCGCCGACGAGGCGTTCCTCTGCGGCAGCGGGTACGAGATCACGCCGATCCTGTCGATCGACCGGTTCCCGCTCGGCACCGGCGAGGTGGGCCCGATCACCAAGAAGCTCAGCCGAGCCTACATGGACCTCGTGCGCGGCGTCGACAAGCGCCACTCCGAATGGCGCACGCCCGTCTACAAGCCGATGGGAGTCACCGCGGCGAGGTAGTCGAGGAGCGCCGCACAGCGGGTAGTGAATCGAGGAGCGCCCCGGGTTCTCCGGGGCGACGCGGCCATCTGGGCGCCGGCCCCTCACCGGCGCCGAGGTCAGCCCCCTGCATCGCGCTCCCACCTAGCCGCGCAGCGCAGCCGTTCCAGTATCTGAACGGCGACGGCGTTGCTCTTGCATCCGGTGGTCACTCATTGTGTGAGATCCGCGACCAAAGAGGCGAAGGCGAACGCGCCTAAGTCAGGCAGTTCCCGATTGAGGGTGGGAGGTTACCCATGCGTCAGCGAATTTTTTCCCGTTTGAGGCTAATGGCCGCCATTGTCGCGCTGACCGGTTGCGTGGGATGGGCCACGGCCGGCGATGCACAGACCGTGACCGGACAGGCGAGGGCGGTGCAGGTAACCGTTCTCGGCAGCCTAACCGTTCTCGGCAGCCAGACCGTCCTCTCCGACACCGGAGCGCTCACGGGTGGCGACGACGCCCGGCAGGCGTCCCAGGTGACGGGGGCCGTTCCCTCGGTGCTCACCGCCGAGGCCCTTCACGCGACCACCATCGGGTGGCCGGATCAGGCCGCCTCCGAGGCGTCGCTCGCGGGCCTGGCCGTGACCGTCGCCGGCAACGGGATAACCGCCGGGTTCGTCATGGCACGGGCGGCGGCGATCCTGGGTGAATGAGCAGCAGCCGCTGTTCCCGAGCGGTATGACCGTGAATGCCCTTCACATCGTGATCGATGGCGTGGCCGACGTGGTGATCGCCTCGGCGACGGCGGGTATCTGATGCGCACCCTGGCGAGCGGAGTGAGAGCCATGCGCGGAATCATGTGCAGTGTGGTGATAGCTCTTCTGGTCGTCGCCGGCTATCCGGTGAGTGCGAGCATCCCCCCGCCCCCCCCGGATGCAGTCGCTTGTGACTTCGTGACGGGCGGCGGCTTCATCGTCGGCACCGGGACGCCTCTGCCAGGCGAAGAGCCTTCCTCCCTGGCGCCGGGGGCCAAGGCGAATTTTGCGGTCGCCGGTGGCGTCAAGAACGGCGCCTTCTGGGGCCATCTGGAGTACGTCGACCACAGCATGAGCCCGCCGATGCAGGTGCATGGAACGAGCGTGACCGGCTATGCCTTCGGGACTGACCCCACGACTGATCGCGTGATCACGGGCACCGCCCGGATCAACGGCGTCGACGGCTTCACCTATATGGTCGAGGTGTCGGATATCGCCGAGCCGGGGCGTGGCGTCGATAGATTTTCGATCGAGCTGAGCAATGGCTACGTGGCCGGATTCAACTACGGCGACGGCCCCATCGCCGGCGGCAATATCCAGCTGCACAAGGCCAACGCCTCCAACACGCCGCCTCCGGGGTTTAGCTGCCAGCAGTGAGCCGGCCCTTCGCGTCCTCCACCCAACCGCTTCACCGGCCGGGGCAGCTTCGGTAAGCTGCTGGCCGGTGAAGCGTGCGTCACTACCGACTCGAACGGCGGGGAATGTGGGGGGACATTTTGGGGCCCCCCACGTTCATCGTTGGCCGGTGCACGAACAGGTCACGCGGGCCGGGCGTGGTGGCCACCGCCGCCGGCGGGCGCATCTGATACGTCACCGGCCGCAGGTGATCGGCGTACTGGCGGTCGCGGTTGTAGACCGAGCCGAACTTCCAGAGCATCCGTAGAAAGTTCGTCTGCCCGCGCAGGGCCAGGCGTGCGGCCAGTCCGGCCACCTCGCGCAGCGCCGTCAGGCCGAGGTGCTTGCGGTTGATCACGGCCTGCGTCGCGACGAGCTCTTCGTAGAAGCGCTGCAGCGGCAACCGCGTGGGCAGCACCGCGTGCTGCACGTCGAAGAGCCGGTAGTCGAGGGTGGCCAGCCGGCGCGCCTCCGTGTGCCAGATCTCCGTCCCGGGGTACGGCGTGGCCACGGTGAGATGCACGATCTCCGGCACCGACAGCGCCCACTCGCGCACGATCGCGAAGCGCCGCTCGTCCCAATCGGGGTCGGCGATGATGTTGACGGCGACGGTGAAGCCCAGCTCGCGCGCGACCTCGAGGGCCTTGAAGTTGTCGCCGGGCGTCACGCGCTTGCGGTGCAGCCGCAGTGCGTCCTCGTCGAGCGCCTCGAGACCGAGGAACATGTAGTGCAGCCCCAGCCGCCGCCAGTACTCGAACACCTCGCGGTTGCGCAGCAGCACGTCGCAGCGCGTCTCGAGATAGTACTGCTTGCGGACCTTGCGCTTCTCCAGCTCGTGCCCGATCGCGAAGCCGTGCTCGGGATGTATGAAGGCCACGTCGTCGACGATGAACACGTTGGGCTCGGCGATCCGCGCGAGGTCCTCGGCCGCCGCCTCCGGCGAGGCCTTGCGGTACGAGCGGCCGTAGAAGGTCCACGCGCTGCAGAACGAGCAGTCCCACGGGCAGCCGCGCGTCAGCTCCGCCGAGGCGCACGGGTCGAGCACGCCGATGAAGTACTTGTGGCGGCGGCGCGTCAGGTCGCGGGCGGGCGGGAAGCGGTCGATATCGTCGAGCATCGTGGGCGCCGGTCCGGCGCCGTCGGGCGTGACCACGCCGGGCAGCGTGGCCAGGCGCGGGTCGCCGGCCGCCTCGAGCAGCCGCGGCGTGATCGCCTCGCCCTCGCCGCGCACGAGGGCGTCGAGGGCGCCTGCCGCGTGCTCGAGCAGCTCCTCGGCGATGAACGAGCCGCTGTGGCCCCCGGCGAACACGAAGCAGCCGGGCCGCCGCCGCTTCGTTTCTTTCGCGAGATCGAGGACCTCGGGGACGTTGGCGAGGTAGTTCAGCGAGAAGCCCACGGCGTGCGGGGCGAAGTCCGTCAGCTCGCGGTAGTAGTCGGCGTGGCCGAAGATCTGCAGATCGAGCAGGCGCACCTCGTGGCCGGCCGCGCGCACGGCCGACGCCACGCGCTCCAGACCGATCGGCTCGAGTCGCAGGAAGATCTCGGAGTACATCAGCGGGCTCGGGTGGACGAGCAACACTTTCATGACCGCCTATTGTACGCCGCCCGCAAGCGGCAACTGCGCCAGCGCGACGGCGCCCAGCACGCCCGCGCGCTCGCCCAGCGCGGGCGCCACCAGCTCCGGCGCGCGGACGTAGCCCGCGAGGGTGTCCGCGACGTCGCGCCGCACGCGCTCGAGCAGGCCCGCGGCGCCCATCACGCCGCCGCCCAGGGCGATCCGCCGCGGCGAGAGCACGGCCGTGATGGCGGCGATGCCGAGGGCGAGATAACGCGCCTGCAGCCGCCACGCCTCGTGCTCG
>QHSB01000571.1 GCA_003220335.1 Candidatus Rokuibacteriota bacterium | reverse complement strand
ATGGGCAGCGAGACCGAGTGGTCGCCACCCACGCAGAGCGGCATCGCTCCCGCGCCGATCACCGCGTCGATCCGCCGCTCGATCGCCTCGAAGGTCCGCTCGATCGAGATCGGGACCACGTCCACGTCGCCGCAGTCCGCCACGCGCAGCCGCTCGAAGGGATGGACCTTGAGCACGGGGTTCCACGTGCGGATCAGCGACGACTGCTCGCGCACGGCACGCGGCCCGAAGCGCGCGCCCGTGCGGTACGAGGTGCCGCCGTCGTAGGGGACGCCGAGCAGCGCGACGTCCAGCCCGGCCGCGTCGGCGGCGGCGGGCAGCAACATGAACGTCGCGATCTGCCCGAACCGCGGCGACTGGAACGGGTTGCGCGGCCCCGGCAGGCTCATGGCCTCAGGGCGCCGCCCCGAGCGAGGCCACCGCGTGCGCGAGCAGGCTGACCTCCTCGGACGAGTTGTAGACGGAAAAGCTGGCGCGGCTCGTGCCGACCACGCCACACCAGCGCATGAGCGGCTGGGCACAGTGGTGGCCCGCGCGCACCGCGATGCCCTCCGCGTCGAGCGCCGCCGCGACGTCGTGGGGATGCCAGCCCTCGACGCTGAACGCCACAACGGCAGCGCGGTCACGCCGAGGCCCGTACACCCGCACCCCCGGAATCGCGCTCAGCAGCTCGACCGTCTGCACGGCCAGCGCCTGCTCGTGCTCGCGCACCCGCTCCATCCCCAGCTTCTCGAGATATTCGATGGCCGCGGTGAGGCCGACAGCCTCGGCGATCGGCGGCGTGCCCGGCTCGAACCGCCACGGCAGGTCGTTCCAAGTGGCGTGGTCGACCCAGACCTCCTTGATCATCTCGCTGCCGCCCCGCGCCGGCTCGAGCGCCTCCAGCCGCGCGCGGCGCCCGTACAGCACCCCGAGCCCCGTCGGGCCGAGCATCTTGTGAGCCGAGAAGGCGTAAAAATCGCACTCCAGTACGGACATATCGAGCGGAAGATGAGGCACTGCCTGAGCCCCGTCCACCAGCGTCACCGCCCCCACGCGTCGCGCCCGGGCGACGAGATCGGCGACGGGATTGATCGTGCCCAGGACGTTGGAGACGTGGGCGAACGCGAAGACGCGCGTCCGCTCGGTCAGGAGCCGGTCGAGGGCCGCGAGGTCGAGGGTCCCCTCGCCCAGCAGCGGGATGGAGCGGATTCGCGCCCCGCGATCGCGCGCCGCCACCTGCCACGGCACCAGGTTCGAGTGGTGCTCCATGTCGGTGACCAGGATCTCGTCGCCAGGCTTCAGCGTGCGGCCGATCGCCTCGGCCACGATCGAGATCGCATCGGTGGTGCCGCGCGTGAAGACGACCTCCTCGCGCGCCGCCGCGCCGATGAAGCGCTGCACGCGGTCGCGCGCGATCTCGTAGAGCTCGGTCGCCTCCTCGCCCAGCGTGTGGATCGAGCGATGGACGTTGGCGTGCGAAGTCTCGTAGTAACGCGCCATCGCCTCGATCACCGTCCGCGGCTTCTGGCTGGAGGCGGCGGAGTCGAGGTAGACGAGCGGGCGACCATTGACGATCCGCTCGAGGATCGGAAAGTCGCGCCGCGCCTGCGCGTCCAGTGTCATCCCAGCGCCTTCGCGAGCACGGTGATGGGCAGCGTCACGCAGCGCATCCGCGTCGGCCGCACGTCGGCCTGCAGCACGCCGAGCACGTCGCCGGCGCCGAGCGCCGCCGCCTCCGCCCGCGAGCGGCCCTCGATCAACTCCGAGAGCACGTCCGCCGAGGCGGTGCAGATCGCGCAGGAGTCGCCGGCGAAGCGGGCGGCGCTCACGCGCCCGTCGGCCAGCTTCACCTGCATGCGCACGCGGTCACCGCAGAGGGGATTGACGTCCTCGGCCGTCGCGGTCGCCCCGGGCAGCTCGCCGCGAAACCGCGGCCGCCGCCAACGCTCCCGGATCGTCTGGCTGTAGAGCGCCGGGCGCGTGGGGCTGATCACTCGAGCTCTCCGCGCGCGGCGCCGGCTCGGTACGGCGGGAAGCGGTAGGCCATCTCGCGCGACAGCAGGCCGCCGTGCCCGAGGGCGGCGATCTCCGCGTTGGCGATCGCCTCGCCGGCCAGCAGGCGCGGGAGCACGAGATCGAACGTGGTCGCCTGCGAGAACATGCCGCAGGTCGGCATGCCGAGCACCGGCAGGTCCTGCCAGCGCGCCAGGAACAGCAGGCTGCCGGGATGCGCGGGCGCGCCGTGCCGCTCCATACGCGCGCCGAGCAGCGTGAGGCCGCCGAACACGGGATCGAGCGGATCGAGCGCGCTGGCGCCCGCGACGATGAGCACGTCGGCACCCTCGGCGCGGAGCGCGCTCATCTCGTCGGCGACGGCGCGCGGCGAGGCGCCTGCGAAGCGGACCGGTAGCAGCCGCCCGCCGAACCAGTCGATCTTCGTCCGCAGCGCGCTCTCGAAGCGAGCGCGCTGCTTGGGCTCGAGGCTCTCGCGGGCCACGGTGCCGAGCGCCACCGGACGGAACGCGGCCACCGTCACCGCCCCGCCGCGCGCGGCCTGCTCGACCGCGAGGACCGTGTCGGCGCCGATCGCGAGCGGCGTGACCTTGGCCTTGGCGACGGTCTCGCCGCGATCGACGGGCTGGCGGTCGAGGAGCGTGAAGACGGCGACGCCCTCGTGGACGTTCACGGCAGCGAGCCGGGCGACGTCGACGCGGAGGAGACCCCGCCGCGTCGCTGTCAGCGTCCACTGGCCGCCCGAATAGCCCTTCACCTCGACGCCGTCGCCGGTCACCGAGGCCGCCAGCCGGCGGCCCGCGTCTTCTTCGTGGAGGTCCCCGGCCTCGAGCGCCAGCAGGTGGAGCTCATCCCAGGGCAGCGTCAGGAGCGTCCGCGCGGCCTCGGCATCGAGCCGGGCGCCCTTGCCGAGGGCCACCTTGCCGGCGGCGTCGCGCACGTCGTGGCAGAGCACGCGGCCCGCGAGCAGGTCCGTGGTGGCGCCCTCGCGGCGCTGTGCAACCGCTTTCACGTACTTGTCCCGCTGCCTGCGGAGCTCGTCCCGCTACCTGCGGGGCTCGTCCCGCCG
Source organism: Candidatus Rokuibacteriota bacterium (assembly GCA_003220335.1). Classification (GTDB taxonomy): domain Bacteria; phylum Methylomirabilota; class Methylomirabilia; order Rokubacteriales; family CSP1-6; genus AR12. The sequence continues at coordinate 325 of QHSB01000571.1, read as the reverse complement.
CCTGCGGGGCGCGCGCTCAGCGAGCGGCCGCTGCCGCCTCCGCGCACGGCCTGGATCTCGGCCAGGATCGCCAGCGCGATCTCTGGCGCCGAGCGCGCGCCCAGGTCGAGGCCGATCGGCACGTGGACGCGGGCCAGGGCCTCCGGCGTCACTCCGTCCTCCGCCAGGTGGCGCAGGATCGTCGTTCCCCGCCGGGACGAGCCCAGCATGCCGATGTAGCCGACGTCCGAGGACAGCGCGTGCTTGAGCACGGGCAGGTCGTACTTGTAGTCGTGCGCGACGAGGACGAGCGCGGTGGACGGCACCAGCGGATACTCACGGATCA
>QHSB01000570.1 GCA_003220335.1 Candidatus Rokuibacteriota bacterium | reverse complement strand
CGACGGCCTCGTCGTGGATTTCCAGAACGGCATCAACGACCACCGCGTCGCGGCCATCGCGGGCGCGCACCGCACGCTCGGCTGCGTCATCACGATCGGCGCCGGCATGTACGAGCCGGGCGTGGCCATGCGCACCGACTCGGGGCGGCTCGGCTTCAAGGTGGGCGAGCACGACGGCCGGGACACGGAGCGCGCCCGACGGATCGCCGAGCTGCTCACCGCCGTGGCGGGCGCGAAGGTCACCACCAATCTCTGGGGCGAGCGCTGGTCCAAGCTCGCGGTCAACTGCATGCTCAACCCGCTCGCCGGGCTCAGCGGCCTCGGCACCGCCGAGTGCCGGATCGAGGCCGGGCCGCGACGGATCGCCGTGCATCTCGGCGCCGAGGTCATCCGCGTCGGCCGCGCGGCCGGTTTCGAGGTCGAGCCACTCATGGGCATCGCGGCGCAGCGGTACGTGGACGCCGCCGAGGGGCGCGGGCTCGACGAGGTCGAGGCCGAGATGGGGCGCGATGCGACGTCGCGCGCGGGCGGCCGGCCCTCGATGCTCCAGGACGTGATGCGCGGCCGGCGCACGGAGATCGACCACCTGAACGGCTTCGTCGTCGACGAGGGCCGGCGCCTGGGTGTCAAGACGCCGTTCAACGAGCGCGTCGTGGAGGTCTATCGCGCGCGCGGCGCGCGCTTCACGCCGGACCCGGGTCATCTCGAGCCGCTGCTCGAGATGCTGTCGTGACCACCGAGAAAGGACGATCCACATGAGCGCACGCCTGCCGTACGTCGAGGACCCGCCGCCCGAGCTCGCCCCGGTCTACGAGGAGATGAAGAAGGCGACCGGCCGCGTACTGAACATCACCAGGCTGATGGCGCACCACCCGCCCACGGTGGCACCGTTCCAGGCGTGGTACCGGACGACGCGCGAGGGACCGCTCGACCTCAAGCTGCGGCAGCTCGCCTACGTGAAGACGTCGCAGCTCAATCGCTGCGAGTACTGAACGGCCCACAACACGGCTCTCGGTCAGAGGGCCGGCGTGCCGAAGGAGAAGTTCGAGGCCCTGCCGCAGTACGAGACGAGCCCGCTCTTCGACGACCTGGAGCGCCTGGTGATCCGCTATGCCGAGCAGATGACGACGCGCGTGCAGGTCGATCCCAAGCTCGTCGACCAGCTCAAGGCGCGCCTCACGCCCGCGCAGCTCGTCCAGCTGACGCTCAGCATCGCGGCCGCCAACTTCACCAACCGGTTCAACGAGGCGCTTGGCACCGAGCTGGAGACCCGGGGACACGCATGAGGGTCGGCGTGTCGCTCACCAGCGCCCACACCGTCGACGACCCACGGCAGGGAGCGCGGTTCATGATCGAGCGCGCGGCGGCGGCGCGGCAGGCGGAGCTCGACTCGCTCTTCGTCGGCGACCATCACGCGACGCCGGGCAAGTACTACCAGAACGTGCCGATGCTCGGCCGCCTGCTCGCCGAATGGAGCGACAAGCCCGCCGGGTGCCTGTTCCTGCTGCCGCTCTGGAACCCCGTGCTCATCGCCGAGCAGGTCGGCACCCTGGCCGCCATCATGCGAGGGCGCTTCATCTTCCAGTGCGGGCTCGGTGAGGACGACGCGCAGTTCCGGGCGATGGGGGCGCAGCTCAAGAGCCGCGTGGCCGCCTTCGAGGAGTCGCTGTCGGCGCTGCGGCGGCTCTTCGCCGGCGAGACGGTCACCGCGTCGGGCATCTTCTCCTTCGACTCGGCGCGGCTGGCGCTGAAGCCCGCCGAGCCCGTCGACGTCTGGATCGGAGCGACGGCGGCGCCGGCCATCGACCGCGCCGCGCGGCTCGGCGACGCGTGGCTGGCGTCGCCCGGGCTCACGCTCGACGTCGCGCGCGAGAAGATCGCCTACTACCGCGAGCGCTGCAAGGCTCGCGGACGCACGCCGAACGCGATCGCGATCCGGCGCGACGTGTACGTCGGGGAGTCGGAGGCCGAGGCGAAGGCGACACTGGACGCCGCCGTCGCCAGGGGCTACCGTGGCTTCGACCCGAAGGCGCTGGTGGCCGGCACCGTCACGCAGGTGGTCGAGCGCTTCCGCGCCCTGGCCGCGATGGGGTTCACCGACGTCATCGTGCGCCATCTCACGACCGACCACGCGAAGGTGCTCGCATCGTTTGCACGGCTGGGCGAGGTCAGGCGAATCCTTTCCTGACGCGGCAGCATCCAATCGGAAACGCCCACCTGGAGGATCCGATGGCCAGTCTGCGAATCAACGGCACGACGCACTCGGTGGTCGCCGACGACGACATTCCCCTGCTCTGGGTGCTGCGCGACGAATTGCGGATGACCGGCACGAAGTTCGGCTGCGGCATCGCCCAGTGCGGCGCGTGCACGGTACACGTCGATGGGCGGGCCGCCCGCGCGTGCGTCACGCCCGCGGCGGCGCTGCAGGGCCGCGAGATCGTCACCATCGAGGGCGTCACCGGTGACGTCGCGCGAGCCGTCCAGGAGACCTGGCGCCGGCTCGACGTCGCCCAGTGCGGCTACTGCCAGTCCGGCCAGATCATGTCGGCCATCGCGCTGCTGTCGGAGATCCGCCGGCCGTCCGACGCCGACATCGATGCCGCGATGACGGGCAACGTGTGCCGCTGCGCGACCTACGTCCGCATCCGCGCCGCGATCCACGACGCGGCCAAGACGCTGGGAGGTTGAGCATGCTGACCCGTCGTCGCTTCCTTCAGACCACCGCGCTCGCCGGCGCCGCGCTTGTCGTCGGATTCCGCCTCGAAGACCACGCGGCCGCCGCCGCCGACGAAGTCCTCGCGCCCAACGCCTTCGTGCGCATCGCGCCGGACAACACCGTCACGATCGTCGGCAAGCACATCGAGATGGGCCAGGGCAGCCACACCGGGCTCGCGACCATCCTCGCCGAGGAGCTGGA
>QHSB01000063.1 GCA_003220335.1 Candidatus Rokuibacteriota bacterium | reverse complement strand
CGGCGAAGGCGCAGCTCATCGCGCTGCGCACGATGCAGATCTGCGCGGAGGAGTCAGGGGCGGCCGACACCGTCGACCCGCTGGCCGGCTCCTACTACGTGGAGGCGCTCACCAACGCGATGGAGGACAAGATTCTCGAGGAGCTGGCCGCCGTCGAGCGCATGGGCGGCATCGTGGACGCCATCGCGTCCGGCGCCCTGCAGGCCGAGGTGGCCCGCCAGGCCTATCGCTTCGAGCAGGCGCTGGCCGCGGGCGAGGTCCCCAAGGTGGGCGTGAACTGTCACGTGGCCGAGGGCGCGGCCGAGGCCGATCCCGAGGTGGCGCTGTACGCGTTCGATCCGGTCGTCGCCGAGACGCAGGTGGCCAAGCTCGCGCGCGTGCGGCGCGAGCGCGACGACCGGGCCGCGCGGGCGGCGCTGCGCCGCCTGTCCGACGAGGCGCGCGGCACTGCGAACCTCATGCCCGCGATCGTGGAGGCCGTGAAGGCGTATGCCACGCTGGGCGAGATCAATCGAGCCATGAAGGACGTCTTCGGCGAGCACAAGGAGCCCATCCAATGGTGAGCAAGGAGCGTTTCGCGCAGGGAATGACGTTCGACGGGTACGTGAAGTTCGTGGGCACGCCCGAGAACCTCAAGCGCGAGGGCTCGTTCGGCATGCCGCGCAAGGACTACGGCGAGTTCCTCCGCAAGGCGTTCGAGACGGCGCAGCTCACCGACGCCCAGCGCGAGGCGTGGCAGTGGATCGTCTCGCAGCCGAGCGGCCCCGCCAAGATGCTCGTGATCTCCGAGGAGTGGTCGTCGGACTGCCGGCGCGAGGTGCCGGTGCTGGCGCGGCTCGCGCAGGCGGGCGGGCTCGAGATGCGGATCTTCGCGCGAGACGGGCACACGATCAGCTCGCTGGCCGTGCCCGATCCCAAGGAATCGCCCAACGCCGACCTCATGGCGCAGTTCCTCCGGAAGCGCGACGGGCAGACGTTCCAGTCGATCCCCATCGCCGCGTTCTATACGAAGAGCTTCGAGCACCTCTACACGTACATGGAGTTCCCGCAGATCTACCGCAAGGACCGCGTGGTGGCCGCGATCCGCGCGCCCAAGCCCGGGGAGTCGAAGGACGACACGGCCAAGCGCGGCCTGAGCGACTTCTTCGCGTTCCAGCAGACGCCGTTCTTCCGCCTCTACGCGAACGCCGCCGTGGACGAGATCATCGCCATGCTGCACGAGCGCATCCGGGTGGGCTCGCTCGCGTGAGGGAGCTGTCCGTCGTCGGCAAGGCGACGCCGAAGAAGGACGGCGCCGAGAAGGTCACGGGCCGCACCCGCTACCTGCACGACCTCGTCCTGCCGGGGCTCGCCCACGGCAAGATCGTGCGCGCGCGCCACCCCCACGCGCGCATCGTCCGCATCGACGCGCGGCGCGCGGCGGCGCTGCCCGGCGTGCTCGCGGTGCTCACGGCGGGCGACGTCGCGCAGGAGCGCTTCGGCTTCGCCCGGGATCAGACCGCGCTCAAGGCCGGCAAGGTGCGCTGCGTCCGCGACGAGGTGGCCGCGGTGGCCGCCGAGACCGCGGCCATCGCCGAGGAGGCGGCCGCGCTCGTCGAGGTGGACTACGAGGAGCTGCCCGCGGTGTTCGATCCCCGGGATTCGGTGCGGCCGGGTGCGCCGCGCGTGCACGACGAGCGCGCCGACAATCTGACGGACCTCCGCTATCAGTTCAGCCACGGTGACGTCGACCGCGCGTTCGCCGAGGCCGCCGCGGTGGTGGAGGGCGTCTACCGGCTCAACTTCGTCACCACGTGCTGTCTCGAGACCATGGTCGCCCTCGCGGACTGGGACGCGCAGGGCGGTCTCACGATGTGGTCCACCACGCAGGTGCCCTTCCTGTACCAGCGCGAGCTGGCGCAGGCACTCGGCATCACCGGCGACCGCGTGCGCGTGATGCAGCCGCCCGTGGGCGGAAACTTCGGGCGTGGCCTCGATCTCTACCCGATCGACGTGATCGCGGCGCTGCTCGCCCGTCGGGTGGGGCGCCCGGTCAAGGTGGAGTTCGAGCGGCTGGAGGAATTCGTCGCCAGCCCCACGCGCGAGCCCTGCGAGATCCGGCTGCGGACGGCGGCCGACGTCTCGGGCCGCCTGCTCGCGCGCGAGGCGCACGTCACCGTCGACAATGGGGCGTACGTGTCGTGGGGCTCGACGACACCGTACGTGATGCTGGCCACGGTCGCCGGCCTCTACCGCGTGCCCAACGTGCGCTTCGACACCACCATCGCCTACACGAACAATCCCTACTCCGGCTCCATGCGCGGCTATGGCAACCTCGAGTCGACCTTCGCCGTCGAGTCGCAGATGGACGAGCTGGCCGACCGCCTCGGCCTCGACCGGCTGGAGATCCGCCGGCGCAACGCGACGAAGTCCGGCGACGTCAACCCGCAGGGCTTCGTCGTCACCTCGTGCGCGATGGGGGAGTGCCTGGAGGCCGTCGCGGAGCCGGTCGGCCCGCCCGTTCCGCCGCCCGCGGCCGGCTGGCGCCGCGGCGTCGGCTACGCTGCGATGTTCCACGTCGCCGGCGGCGCGCGGATCTATCGCTCGGACGGCTGCGGCGCCATCGTCAAGATGGACGACTTCGGCAAGGTCGCGCTGATCACCGGCGCCACCGAGATCGGGCAGGGCAGCGAGACGGTGCTGGCGATGATCGTGGCCGAGACGCTCGGCGTGCCGCTCGATCGCGTGGAGGTCGTGAACTCCGACACGGCCGTGAAGCCGTGGGACGTCGGCGCGCACGCCAGCCGTACGACGTTCATCGCGGGCAACGCGGCACGCATGGCCGCCGAGACGCTGCGCGGCGACCTGCTGGCCATGGCCGCCGAGCAGCTCGACGAGCCGGTCGAGCGGCTGGCCATCGAGGGGGGCGCGATCTTCGTGGCGGCCGAGCCGCAGCGGCGCCTGCCGTACGAGCGCGTCGCGCGCGGTGGCCACTACCAGCCCGGCGGGCGCACGCTGGTGGCCGAGGCCTTCTACGATCCGCCGACGACGATGCTGGACAAGGACCTGCACGGCAACGTGTCGGCGAGCTACGCCTTCGCCGCCCAGGCCGTCGTGCTCGACGTCGAGGAGGCCACGGGCGCGATCCGGGTGCGCCGCGTCGTCTCCGCCCACGACGTCGGCCGCGCCCTCAACCCCCTGGCCGCCGAGGGGCAGATCCACGGCGGCATCCACATGGGGCTCGGCTACGCCCTGGCCGAGCGTCTCGTCGTCGAGAACGGGCAGGTGCTCACCGCGTCGTTCATGGACTACGCCATCCTGCGCGCGGACGACATGCCCGAGCTGATGGTGCGCCTCATCGAGTCGCACGAGGCCGAGGGCCCGTTCGGCGCCAAAGGCCTCGGCGAGTCCGGTGTGATCCCGGTCTCCGCCGCCGTCGCCAACGCCGTGCACGACGCGATCGGCGTGCGCTTCGCCGAGCTGCCGATCACGGCCGCCCGCGTGCGCGAGGCGCTGACTGGGCCGCGCGGGCGATGAACCTCTTCGAGGGCGTGCGCGTGCTCGATCTCTCGCGGATGCTCGCGGGACCGTATGGCTCGATGCTGCTGGCCGACATGGGCGCGGAGGTCCTCAAGATCGAGGCGCCGGATGGCGGCGATCCGATGCGCGCGATGGGGCCGCCGTTCCTGCCCGGCGGCGAGAGCGCATACTTCCTCGCCATCAACCGCAACAAGAAGTCGCTCGTGCTGGACCTCGGCAGGCCCGCCGGCCGCGACGTCTTCCTCGACCTCGTCGCGCAGGCCGACGTCGTGTGGGAGAACTTTCGGCCGGGCGTGATGGCGCGCCTGGGCCTCGACTACGAGGCGCTGGCGAGGGTCAATCCGCGGCTGGTGATGTGCTCGCTCTCGGCCTACGGCCAGGACGGGCCGTATCGCGACTGGCCCGCCTTCGACCTGGCCCTGCAGGCGATGGGCGGCGCGATGTCCGTCACCGGCGCGCCGGGCGGCGATCCGGTCCGCATGGGGCTGCCCATGGGCGATCTCTCGGGCGGCATGTTCGGCGCGTTCTCCGTCGCCGGCGCCCTGCTGCGCCGCGCGCGCACGGGCGTGGGCGCGCGTGTCGACCTCTCGCTGCTCGACTGCCAGGTCTCGCTGCTCTCGTACCTCGCCCAATACTTCTGGACCGACGGCGTCGTGCCGCGGCCCATGGGGTCCGCGCACACCTCGGTCGTGCCCTACGGCTCGCTGGCCACGCGCGACGGTCACCTGATCGTCGCCGTCTTCGAGCGCTTCTGGCCGGCGTTCTGCCGCGCCGCCGCGCATCCGGAGTGGGCGGCCGATCCACGCTTCGCGGCCAACGGCGATCGCGTCGCCAACCGCGCGGCGCTCATGGCGCTGATCGAGCACGCGTTCGCCGGGCGGACGACCCACGAATGGCTCGAGCGACTGCACGCGGAAGGCGTGCCGGCCGCACCCATCCAGACGGTCGACCGTGTGCTGAGCGATCCTCAGGTGCACCACCGCGGGATGGTGGTCGAGGTCGAGCACGAGCGCCTCGGGCGCGTGCCGACGCTCGGCACGCCGATCAAGGTGGACGGCGCGACGCGCTTCACGCCGGCGCCCCCGCCGCAGCTCGGCCAGCACACCGACGAAGTGCTGGCGACGCTGCTCAAATATCCGGGCGCGCGCCTCGAGGCGCTCCGCCGCGAAGGGGTTATTGCGTGATCATCGCCGTGCGAGCCGCAGCCGAACGCGAGGCGAGTCTATGAATGTAGCCGTCCTGGGCGGCAGTCATGGCGCCTTCGCGACCGCGGCCGACCTGGCGCTGGCCGGCCACCGCGTGCGGCTCTGGCGCCGACGCCCGGAGGATCTCGGCGCGCTCGCGAAGGGCATCACGCTGACGGCGGACCAGCGCCAGGGCCCCGCGCGCCTGGACAAGACGACGGCGGATCTGGGCGAGGCCGTGCGCGACGCCGACGTCGTGATCGCGCCGCTGCCCGCGTCGACCCACGAGGACCTCGGCCGGCGGCTCGCCGGCGTCCTCACCGAGGGGCAGATCGTGCTGCTCGGCGCGGCCACCCTCGGCTCGTTCGTGATCGCGCGCGAGATCGCGCGCGCCGGCAAGCCGCTGCCGCTGGCCGTGGCCGAGACGGGCACGCTGCCGTATCTGGCGCGCAAGACGGGTCCGGCGGCGGTGGCGGCGCCGGTGCGCGCCGCGAACCTGCCCGTGGGCGTCTTCCCGGCCTCGCGCGGAAAAGAAGCGCTCGCGCGGGTCCGCGAGCTCTATCCGGCCACCCGGCCGTGCGTGGACGCCATCGACGTCGCGCTCACGAACGTCGGGCCGGTGATCCATCCGCCGCTCGTCCTCGTCAATGCGGGCGCCATCGATCGCGGGACCTTCGATGTTCACGCCGCCGGCACGACGGACCGCGCGCGTCGGCTCATCGACGCGGTGGACGCCGAGCGCGTGGCGAGCCGCAAGGGCTGGGGCTTTCCGGCGCCGCACTACGAGATGGCCACGTACTACGACGAGGCGCGCGCGGCGGAGGGTCTCTATGGCGCCGGCGCCAGGGGCAAGCTGGTCGCGAGCGGGCTCTGGAACGAGGTGCTGACGTTCGAGCATCGCTACGTGAGCGAGGACGTCGAGCTCGGCCTGCCCTTCTTCGAGTCGGCGGCCCGCTCGGTCTCCGTCGCCTCCCCCGTGACCTCGGGGCTGCTCGGTGTGTTCGCCGCGCTGCTGCGCCGGCCGCTGGCCGGCCGCGGCCGCGACCTCGATCACCTCGGCCTCGGTGAGCTGACGCTGCGCGAGGTACGCGAGCTGTTCCACGAGGGGTGGCAGTCCGCGCTGTGGCGGCGGGTCATGCGCCCATGATGCCGCCGCCCGGCTACATCCTGATCCGCCCCGAGACGCTCGTCGGCGTGCAGAAAGCGGTCGAGGCCGCGCTGGGCGCGCGCGCCGCCGAGTGCCTGGCCGCCGGCGGCCGAGCCGGAGGCGTCAAGGCGACGGCGCAGCTGGAGGGCGACGCGGCCAGCCGCGCCGGGCGGCTTCTGGAGGCGGGGCGCGAGATCGGCTGGGGCGATTTCGCGCTCGAGCGGCTGACGCCCACGGCGCTCGTGGTCAGCGTCGCCGGCTCGCCGTTCGCGCGCGCGTACGGCGCCGCCGGGGCGCCCGTGTGCCATCTCACGCGCGGCGTGCTGGAGACGCTGGCCTTGGTCGTGCTCGAGCGCCCCGCGCGTGTCGTGGAGACGACGTGCGCGGCGATGGGCGCCGAGCGCTGTCGCTTTGAAAGCGTGCCGACGTGAGCGTGGCAGCGCTGGTTCACGTCGTCGTCTCAGGCCTCGCCACCGGCTCGATCTACGCGCTCATGGCCCTCGCCCTCGTGATCATCTACAACGCCACGCGCACGCTCAACTTCGCGCAGGGCGAGATGCTGATGGTGTCGACGTTCGTGGCGTGGGCGACCCAGCGGGCGCTGGGCTTGCCGCCGGCGGCGAGCCTCGTCGTCGCCGTCGTGACGGGGGGCGCGATGGCGTGGGCGATCGAGCGCGTGGTGATCCGCCGTGCCGTCGCGGCCACGCACTGGGACGTCCTCATCATCACCCTCGGCCTGTCACTGATCCTGCGTTCGGTCGCGGGCCTCGTCTGGACGCACGACGAGTTTCCCTTCCCGTCGTTCTTCGGCAGCCGGCCGATCGCGCTCGGCCCCGTGCGGCTGGCGCCGGTCTCGCTCGGCATCATCGGGGCGTCGCTGTCACTGATGGCGGTCCTGTATGCGCTCTTCAGCTGGACGCGGCTGGGCCGCGCGATGCGCGCGGTGGCGCAGAACCAGCGCGCGGCGCGGCTCATGGGGATCAGCGTCGAGCGCGTGTACGCGACGTCGTGGGTGCTCGCCGGCGCCGTCGGCGCCGTGGCCGGCGTGCTCGTGGCGCCGGTCGTCTTCCTGTCGTCCAAGATGGGCCTCGTCGTCATCAACGGCTTCACGGCGGCCGTCATCGGCGGCTTCGGCTCGATGCCGGGGGCGGTGGCCGGCGGCATGCTGCTCGGCGTGATCGAAAACGTGGCACCGCTCTACCTGCCATCGGGCATCCGCTATTCGGTGCCGTTCCTCGTCCTCATCGCGATCCTCGTCGTGCGCCCGGCGGGACTGCTGGGCCGCGTCGAGCAGAGGAAGGTGTGACCGCGCGCGCGCGCCGCGGGCTGCTGGCGGCGCTGGCGGTGGGGCTGGCGGCCTGGCCGTGGGTGGCGCCCCGGTACTTCGTCTTCCTCGCCAGCCTCATCTTCGTCAACGTGGTCGTGGCGCTGGGCCTGAATCTGTTGTCCGGGTACACCAACCAGCTCTCGTTCGGCCACGCGGGCTTCCTCGCCATCGGCGCGTACACGGCGGCCCTGGTCGCCATCCACGCGCCGCGCGTGCCGGTGGTGGTCACGCTGCTCGCCGCGGGCGTGGTGACGGCGCTCGTCGGCCTCGCCTTCGGCGTGCCGTGCCTGCGTCTCGGCGGCCTCTATCTCACGATGGCTACGCTCGCCTTCGGGTTCGTCATCGTCGAGGCGATCCTGAGCCTCGACGCGCTCACCCACGGCGCCGACGGGCTGCGCGTGCCGGCCGTGCGCCTCGGGGCGTTCGGAGCCTTCGGCGACACCGGGCGCTACTACCTGACCGCGGTGACCGCGACCCTCATGGTCGCCGCCGCCGTGAATCTCGTACGGACGCGCACGGGCCGCGCGTTCCTGGCGATCCGCGAGAGCGAGATCGCCGCCCAGGCGAGCGGCGTGCCGGTGGCGGCGTACAAGACGATCGCCTTCGGGCTCTCCGCCTTCTACACCGGGGTGGCGGGCGGGCTCTTCGCTTTCGTGGTCGGCTTCCTCTCACCCGACGCCTTCGACGTGTTCCTCTCGGTCGACTTCGTGGTGATGATCATCCTCGGCGGCCTCGGCTCGGTGCCGGGCTCCGTCGTCGGCGCCGCCATCGTGACCGTGCTCCACGACTCGCTGGCGGCCTTCCAGAACTACCGGCCGCTGATCTTCGGTGTGATCCTGATCGCGTGCATGCGGTTCATGCCGGGCGGCATCGCGGCCGCCACGAGGAGGATGTCCATGCGTCTCGTCGTCTCGCTCGTCCTCGCCCTGATGACGCTGGCCGCCGTGCCGCCGGCGGGAGCCCAGCAGGGCGTGACCGACACCGAGATCGTGATCGGCTGCTCGAACTCGTTCTCGGGGCCGCTGGCGTACACGGGCGAGCAGGCGACGCGCTACGGCGTCGATCTCTACCTCAAGGTCGTCAACGACGCGGGCGGCGTCAACGGACGCAAGGTCCGCAGCGTCTACTACGACGACGGCTACAAGCCGCAGGAGGCGGTGGCCAACACGCGCAAGCTGCTCGAGCAGGACCGGATCTTCGCGGTGATCGCGCCGCAGGGCACGCCGCCCGTGATGGCGACGCTCGAGTACCTCGAGGAGAACAAGGTCCCGCTGCTGTTTCCGTTCCAGGGCTCGCCGGTGATCCGATGCAAGAAATACGTCTTCAGCGGCATGGCGCTCTACGACCGGCAGTCGAAGATGATGATCGACTACCTCGTCGGCCAGCGAAAGCTCAAGACCTTCGGCGTGCTCTATCATGACGACGACTACGGCAAGGCGTTTCTCACCGCCTACGAGAAGGACCTCGGACGCCACAACCTCAAGATCGCGGCCGCCGAGCCCGTCAAGCGCGGCGTCACCGACGTGAGCGCCCAGATCGCGAAGTTGCGCGCGGCCGCGCCGCAGGTGACCTTTCTCGTGCTCACGCCGGGTCCGGGCGCCCAGGCGCTGAAGGAGCGCCAGAAGATCGGCTGGACCGACACCGTCATGGTGTCGTCGGGCCCGCTCACGGACGAGAAGTATCTCGGGCTGGCGGGCGACGCCGCCGAGGGCGTGGAGGGGCTGTCACTCTGGCCCGATCCGCTGACCTCCGACCTGCCCGGCGTCAAGGCGTACCGCGCTGCGATGCAGAAGTACTTCGACAAGAACGAGCCCAACCGCTACTCGCTCTCGGGCTACTTCGCGGCCATGCTCTTCGTGGAGGGCGTCAAGCGCGCCGGGCGCACCCTCACCCGCGAGACGCTGATCGGCGCGCTGGAGAACGTCCGGAACTTCGACAGCGGCATCCTGCCGCCGCTCTCGATCGGCCCCGACCACGAGACGCAGAAGCAGGGGTTCTGGGTGCGCGTCGAGCAGGGGCGTTTCAAGCCGCTGACGGACTGGCTCAAGTCGGACTAGCCGCGTGGCGCTGCTGCGCGTCGAGGATCTCTCTATCCGCTTCGGCGGGCTGGCGGCGCTCGCCGACGTGGGCTTCGAGGTGGCGGAGGGCGAGATCCTCGGGCTGATCGGGCCCAACGGCGCCGGCAAGTCCACCGTCTTCAACGTCCTCACCGGGCTCTACCGGCCGGATTCCGGCCGCGTGACGTTCGCCGGCGAGAGCCTGCTCGATCTCGCGCCGCACGCGATCGCGCGCCGCGGCGTCGCGCGCACGTTCCAGAACACGGAGGTGTTCCGCCCGCTGAGCGTGCTCGACAACGTCCTCGTCGGCCTGCACTCACGGCTCTCCGGCGGCGTCTTCGGCGCCGCCGTCTGGTCGCCGCGCGTCGCGCGCGAAGAGCGGGCGGCGCGCGAGCGCGCGCTGGCGCTGCTGGAGCGCCTCGGCCTCGGCGACGTCGCCACCATGGAGGCGGGCGGCCTGCCCCTCGGCCGGCAGAAGCGCCTGGAGATGGCGCGCGCGCTCGCCGCCGAGCCGCGCTGCGTGCTGCTCGACGAGCCCGCCGGTGGGCTCAACCCCACCGAGACGCGCGCGCTCATGGACCTCATCGTCCGCCTGCGCGACGAGCTACGGCTGACGTTGATCGTGGTCGAGCACGACATGGACCTGGTCATGGGCATCTCCGACCGCGTGGTCGTCCTGCACTACGGGCGCAAGATCGCCGAAGGCAAGCCGCGCGAGGTCGCCACCGACCCGGCGGTGATCGAGGCGTATCTCGGCAGCGCGGAGGATGCGTGACGTGCCGGCCGATGTCGCGATGCTCGAGATCGAGGGGCTCAGCGTCTGGTACGGGCAGCGCCGCGCTCTCGAGGGTGTGTCGCTCCGCGTGCGCGAGGGCGAGATCGTCACGCTGCTCGGCGCCAACGGCAGCGGCAAGTCGACCGCGCTCCGCGCCATCTCCGGCCTCGTGCGTCCGCAGCGCGGCCGCGTCGTCTATCGGGGGCGTGACCTGCACGACGTGCCGGCGGACGCCATCGTCGCCGCCGGCATCGGCCACGTCCCCGAGGGGCGGGACCTGTTCGGCGACTTCAGCGTGCGCGAGAACCTCCTGGTCGGAGCGCACACGACGCCGCGACGCGAGGTGGACGCTCGCCTGACCGCCGCCTACGCCGCCTTTCCCGTGCTCCGCGAGCGGCAAGGGCAGCGCGCGGGCACGCTCTCGGGCGGCGAGCAACAGATGCTGGCGATCGCCCGCGCGCTGATGGCACGGCCGCGTCTCCTGCTGCTGGACGAGCCGTCGCTGGGCCTCGCCCCCCGTCTGGTGCGCGAGATCTTCGGCGTCATCGAGCGGATCAACCGCGACGGCGTGACCGTGCTGCTGGTCGAGCAGAATGCCCGCCAGGCGCTGGCGCTGGCCGCGCGCGGCTACGTGCTGGAGACGGGCCGTGTCGCGGTGGCCGGACCGAGTGCCGAGCTGGCCGCCGACCCCCGAATCCGCGCCGCCTACCTCGGCGAAGGACGTGGAGCTTGAGGGGCCCCTTCGTTTACGATCGAGGTAAGGAGGGGCAGGCCGTGAACGAAAACTACGACAGCTATTCCGACAAGGAAGCCGTCGAGCGCAAGTTCCGGATGGCCATGGCCAGCGAGGCGCGCGCCGAGCGCGAGCTGCGGGAGAAGATCCAGAAATGGTTCTACGTCGGCGTAGGTGCCTTGGTCGTGTTCTTCATCGTGGCGATGCTGTTCTTCTGAGCCGCCTCGCCCGCGCGCTGGTGCTCGCGGCGCTGGCGGTCTCGCCGGCCGCCGCCCAACCCCGGGTCGAGACGATCGCGACCGGCCTCGAGGTGCCCTGGGCGCTGGCGTTCGCAGCCGATGGCCGCCTGTTCGTCACCGAACGCGTCGGGCGCATCCGCGTCGTGAAGGACGGGCGGCTCGAGCCCGCGCCCGTCGCCACGCTGAGCGTCGCGGCGCAAGGCGAGGCCGGCCTCATGGGCCTGGCCCTCGATCCCCGCTTCGGCGACACCGGCCATCTCTACGTCTGCTACACGGCCGCGCGGCAGGGTGACCTGGTCAATCGCATCGTGCGGCTCACGCTGCGCGACGGCCGCGCGGGACAGGAGCGCGTGCTCCTCGACGGCATGCGCGGCGGATCGATCCACGACGGCTGCCGGCTGAAGTTTGGGCCCGACGGCAAGCTCTACGCGACGATGGGCGACGCGGGCGAGCCGCGGCTGGCGCAGGCGAGTGATCGCCTCAACGGGAAGATCCTGAGGCTCGAAGCGGATGGCTCCGTCCCCGCCGACAATCCGTTTGTCGACGAGGTCAACCACATCGAGCGCGGGCGGAACTACGGGTGGCCTGACGTCACCGGCGCCGACGGCGCGGACGCCCAGCGCCGCGGCTATACGGACCCGCTCGTGGAGTCCGAGCGCGACACGTGGGCGCCGTCGGGCATCGCCTGGCTCGGCGACAGCCTGTGGGTGGCGGCGCTGCGCGGCGAGCGGCTGCTCCAGATCACGCTCGACGCGGAGCTCAAGCTCGTGACCGTGCGTTCGATCCTGCGCCGCGTCCACGGCCGGCTGCGCGACGTCGTGGTCGGCCCCGACGGCGCGCTCTACGTCACGACCAGCAACCGCGACGGCCGCGGCACCCCGCGCGAGGGCGACGACCGGATCCTGCGCGTGCAGCCGTAGGCGACGCCCTCCGCTCGCGCCGTCTCGCCGACGGTCGACAGCGTGCGCAGGCCGACGCGTATACTCAGCGCTCGACATGTTCCAGCCCGAGCTCGAGTCCCTCGACCGCGAGGCGCTGGCGCGACTTCAGCTCGAACGGATGCGCGCGACGCTCGCGCGGTGCCGACGCAATGCCGCGTGGCGGCGGCGGCTCGGTGACGCGCGGCCCGACGACGTCGCGCGGGCCGAGGACTGGGCCCGGCTGCCGTTCCTCACCAAGGACGAGCTGCGCGACGCCTATCCGTACGGTCTCGCGTGCGGCGAGGATTACCGGCGCGTGCACATGTCGAGCGGCACCACCGGCAACCCGATCCTCAATCCGTACACGGCCGCCGACGTCGCGCAGTGGGGCGAGGTGATGGCGCGCTGCTACGTCGCGGCCGGCGTCACCGCCGATGACGTGATCCAGATCACGCCTTCCTTCGGCCTCTTCACCGGCGGCTTCGGCTTTCACTACGGCGCCGAGCGCCTCGGCGCCATGGCGGTGCCGGTCGGCGCCGGGCGCACCTCGCTCCAGCTCCGGCTGATGCGCGATCTGAAGACGACGGTCATCACGGCCATCGCCACCTATCCGCTGCGGCTGATCGAGGTCGCGCGCGACGAGCGGTTCGACCTGGCGACGCTGTCGCTGCGCGTGGGAATCTTCGGCTCCGAGATGTGGTCGGACGCGCTGCGCCGGCGGATCGAGCGCGAGCTGTCGATCCGCGCGCACGACATCATCGGCATGACCGAGACGGGCGGGCCCGGGCTCGGCATCGACTGCGCGGCGCGCGCCGGCCTGCACGTCTGGGAGGACCACTACGTCGTCGAGATCGTCGATCCGTCGACGGGCGCGCCGCGGCCCGACGGCGAGGAAGGCGAGCTGGTCGTCTCCACCCTCACGCGCGAGGGCCTGCCGCTGGTGCGCTATCGCACCCACGACCTCACCCGCGTCGTGTCGCGGGCACGCTGCGAGTGCGGACGCACCGCCCTGCGGATCGATCGGCTGCGCGGCCGCACCGACGACATGGTCATCTACAAGGGCGTGAACTTCTATCCGCGCCAGGTCGAGACGCTGCTGCTCGCGCACGCGGGCGTGAGCCACGAGTACCAGATCGTGCTCGACGCCGAGGGCGGCGGCGAGCGGATGACGGTCATGGTCGAGACCGACCCCGGCTGCGACCCCGGCGTGGCGGCGCGGATCAAGCGCGACCTGCACGACGCGCTCGCGCTCGGCCCGGAGATCCGCCTGTGCGCGGCCGGCACCCTCGAGCGTCTGCAAGGTAAGGCCGTGCGCGTGGTGGATCGGCGCCCGCGATGAGCCGTGCCCTCGAGGGGCTGACCGTCGTCGCCCTCGAGCAGGCGACGACGCTGCCCTTTCTCACGTACCGCCTCGCCTGCGATGGCGCGCGCGTCATCCGCGTCGAGCACCCGCAACGGCCCGATCCCAATCGCTTCGTCGGCCGTGATGTCCTCGGCGAGCCCGACATGCGCGCCTATTTCCTGCCGAACAACGCCGGCAAGGAGGCCATCACGCTGAACCTGGCGGCGCCCGAGGGGCGCGCGCTGCTGCACGACCTCGTCGCGCGGCTGCCCGTCGACGTGGTGGCGACCAACCAGCGGCCGCGCTCCTACGCCGCCCTGGGCATCGACGAGCCCACGCTGCGCGCCGTGCGTCGCGACCTGATCTGGCTCGGCATCAGCGGCTTCGGCCCCGACCACGACGAGCCGGCGTACGACCCCGTGCTCCAGGCGCGCGCGGGGTTCATGGCGCTGACCGGCGAGCCGGACGGCGCCCCGACACCGTTCGGCGCCCCGATGGTGGACCTCGGCGCCGCCGAGCACGCCTACGGCGAGGTGATGAAGGCGCTCTACCGTCGCGAGAAGACGGGCGAGGGCGCGCGGATCGACGTCGCCATGTTCCGCAGCGCCGTCTCCTGGCTCGTCGCGCCGGTGGCGGTGGAGAGCCTCGGCGAGCGCGTCACGCGCCGAGGGAGCGGCCACCAGTTCTTCGCGCCGGTGGGCGTGCACGCCACGCGCGACGGCCATGTCTATGTCGCCGTCGGCAACGATGCCCAGTGGAAGGCGCTGGCCGCGCTGCCGGCGTTTGCCGGGATCGATCGGCCGGAGTACGCGGCCAACGTCGGGCGCATCGCCGACGCCGCCCGGCTGCACGGGGCGCTCGGCGAGCGCCTCGGGCGGCTGACGAGCGAGCAGGCGCTGACGCTGCTGCGTGGCGCCGACGTTCCCGTCGCGCGCGTCGCGACGCTGCCGGAGGTGATGGCGGATCCGCTGGTCGCCCCCGGCCTCGTGCGCCTCCGCGATCCGAAGACCGGCGTGACGATCGCGCTGCCGCCGCCGCCTGTCGGCGATCCGCCGCCGCTCGCCTTCCCACCGCGGCTGGGCGAGCACAACGAGCGCGTGTACGGCGCGCTCGGCCTGAGCGCCGCGCGGGTCGCCGAGCTCAGAGCGCGCGGCGTCGTGTAGCCTGTGATCGCCGACGAGTACCTGCCGGCGTACGACGTCGTGATGCGCCATGCCGTGAGGGTGCCGGCGCCGGCACCCGCCGTCTGGGCCGCCCTCCATCGGGCCGACTTCGGGGGCGCCTGGTACGTGCGCGCGCTGCTCGCGCTCCGAGGGCTGCGGCGCCCGCGCGGCGGGCAGCGGCTCACGCTCGACCGTCTCGTCCGCGGCGGTTTCATTCCGCTGGGCGAGCGCGCGGGGCGGGAGGTCGCGCTCGGCCTGATCGGTCGGTTCTGGCTGCCCTCCGGCGGGCGCGTGACGGCGACGGCCGAGGAGTTCAGGCACGTCGTGAGGCCGGCCCACGCCAAGGTCGTCTGGACGTTCACGGTAGAGGCGGAGGGCCCGACGACGACGCGCCTTGGGACGGAGACGCGCGTGCAGTGCCTCGACGCGGCGAGCCGCCGGCGCTTCGGCCTCTACTGGCTGGTCGTGCGCCCGTTCAGCGGGCTGATTCGACACGCGATGCTCCGCGCCGTCGCCCGCGAGGCGACGCGCCCGGTGCTGGCGCGCCCTGTATAGTATCCGCGCATGAACGAGCCGTTCTATCTCACCGACGACCAGCGCATGATTCGCGACCTGGCGCGGAAGATCGCGCGTGAGCGCGTGGCGCCGAACGCGGCGCGCTACGACGAGGCCGAGGCGTATCCGGAGGACTCGATCCGCGCGCTGATCGAGGCGGGCCTCTATGGCATCTGGGTGCCCGAGGCGTACGGCGGCAGCGCGATGGGCTCGCTCGCGCTGGCGATCGTGTGCGAGGAGATCGCCGCCGCGTGCGCGGCCACCGGCACGCAGTACCTGGACCAGGCGCTCGGCGGCATTCCGATCCTGCTCGCCGGCACCGCGGAGCAGAAGAAGCGCTTCCTGCCGCCGCTGGCGACGGGGGAGATGCTCTGCGCCTACTCGCTGTCCGAGCCGGGCGCGGGCTCCGACGCCGCGGGCCTCCAGACCACGGCCGTGCGCCGCGGTGAGCACTACGTGCTCAACGGCTCCAAGCAGTGGTGCACCAACGGCGACCACGCGGACGTGATCACCGTGTTCGCGACGCTCGATCCCTCCCGGCGCGCGCGGGGCGTGACCGCGTTCCTCGTCGAGACGGGGACGCCCGGCTTCAGCGTCGGCAAGAAAGAGAAGAAGATGGGCATCCGCGCCTCGCCGACGGTGGCGCTGCACTTCAGCGACTGCGCGGTGCCCATCGTCAATCGTCTCGGGGCCGAGGGCGAGGGCTTCAAGCTGGCCATGCGCACGCTCGACATCACGCGGCCGGCCACCGGCGCCCTGGGGCTCGGCATCGCCCAGGCCGCGCTCGACGCCGCCGTGGCCTACTCGAGAGAACGGCAGCAGTTCGGCCAACCCATCGGAGCCTTCCAGGGGATCCAGTTCATGCTGGCCGATATGGCGATGGCCGTCCACGCCTCGCGGCTGATGATCCATTACTGCGCGCGGCAGGTGGACGCCGGCATCACCGGCAACGCGTACGAGGCGTCGATGGCGAAGTGCTTCGCCGCCGACACCGCGATGAAGGTGACGACCGACGCCGTGCAGATCTTCGGGGGCTACGGCTACACGCGCGAGTTCCCGGTCGAGCGCTACATGCGCGACGCCAAGATCATGCAGATCTACGAGGGCACCAATCAGATCCAGCGCGTGGTCATCGCCAAGGAGCTGCTGGAGTGAGCGCCGCCCGGCGGCTGGCGCGCTTCGTCGCCGGTCTCACGCTCGACGCGATCCCGGAGCCCGTCGCCGGCAAGGCGGCGCTGCTCGTGCTCGACACCCTCGGCAACGGCCTGGCCGCGGCCGGCGAGGACTTCGGCCGCGCGGCGCTCGACGTGGCCGAGCAGCTGGGCGGCCGGCCCGAGAGCGCGCTGCTCGGCCGCGTCGGCCGCGTCGCCGCCGCCAACGCCGTGCTCGCCAACGCGACGCTCGCGCACGGCCTCGACTTCGACGACACGCGCGAGGACGCGATCGTCCACACCGGTTGCGTCGCGGTCACGACGGCGCTCGCCGTCGGCGAGGCCGCCGGCGCGTCGGGCCGCGCCCTGCTCGAGGCCCTGGTGGCGGCGGTGGAGGTGATGTGTCGCGTCGGTCTCGCCGTGCCCGGCGCGCTGCACGCGCGGCACTTCCACCCGACGGCGATCGCGGGTGGCTTCGGCGCGGTCGCCGCCGCCGGCAGGCTCCAGCGCCTCACCGAGGCGCAGCTGGTCCACGCCTTCGGCATCGTCGGCAGCCAGGCGGCCGGGATCATCGAGTACCTCGCCGACGGCTAGTGGCCCAAGCGCCTGCACCCGGGCTGGGTGTCGCACGCCGGGGTGATCGCCACCCAGCTGGCCCGCGCGGGATTCACCGGGCCCGCGACCGTGCTCGAGGGCGAGCACGGGTTGTACGCGGCGTTCGCCGGCGGCCACGACGCCCAACGCCTCGACGGGCTGCTGGCGGCGCTGGGCACGACGTGGGAGCTCGCCGAGCTCACGCTCAAGCCCTATCCGTGCGGCTCGATCGCGCAGCCGTACATGGACTGCGCGGCGCGATTGCGCGAGCGCGACGGGATCAAGGCCGATGCGGTGACGGCGATCCGCTGCCGGACGTCGGCCGGTCCGGTGCCGCGGCTCTGGGAGCCGCTGGCCGCCAAGCAC
>QHSB01000569.1 GCA_003220335.1 Candidatus Rokuibacteriota bacterium | reverse complement strand
GCGGGCGGTGCTCAGCCACACGTCGCCGACGTACCCGTATCGCAGCGCCGGTCGCCCCGAGGTGATGTACGTCATCGAGCGGCTGATCGATATGGCCGCGCGCCGCCACGGCTTCGACCGCGTGCAGCTCCGGCGGTGCAATCTCGTGCCGCCGGGCGCGATGCCCTATCGCAATCCCATGGGCCTGCTCTACGACAGCGGCGACTACCCCGCCGCGCTGGACCGGGTGGTGACGCTGGCCGACTGGAAGGGATTCGAGGCGCGCCGCGCCGAGGCGCGCCGCCGCGGCCGCTACCGCGGCATCGGGCTCTCGAACTACCTCGAGCTGAACACCGGCGCACCCCGAGAGCGCGCCGAGATCACCGTGCGGCCCGACGGCGGGATCGACGTGGTCATCGGCACGCTCTCGTCGGGCCAGGGGCACGAGACGAGCTTCGCCCAGCTCCTCGTCGAGTGGTTCGGCGTCGAGCTCGCGCAGGTGCGCCTGCTAACCGGCGACACCGACGTCGCGCGCGTCGGCGGGGGCAGCCATTCCGGCCGCTCGATGCGTCAGGCCGGCGTCGTGATGGCCAAGGCGTCCGACGCCATCGTCGAGCGCGGCACGCGGATCGCCGCCTGGCTGATGGAGGCGGCGGCCGCCGACATCGAGTTCACGCGAGGCCGCTTCGCCGTGAAGGGCACCGATCGGTCGGTCGGCATCTTCGAGGTGGCCGCGGCGGCGCTGCGGCCGGACGCTCCCGACGGGCTCGGCGGGCCGCTCGCCGGAGAGGGCGACGAGACGATCAGCACGCCGTCGTTTCCCTACGGCTGCGCGGTGTGCGAGGTGGAGGTGGATCCGGAGACGGGTGTGGTCGAGGTCGTGCGCTGGACCTGCGTGGACGACTGCGGCCGCGCCGTGAACCCGATGATCCTGCACGGCCAGACGCACGGCGGCATCGCGGCCGGCGTCGGCCAGGCGTTGTGGGAGGAATGCCACTACGACGAGCAGACCGGCCAGTCGGCCTCCGCGACGTTCATGGAGTACGTGCTGCCGCGCGCCGACATGCTGCCGATGTTCACGACGGAGATCAGCGAGGTGCCGTCCACGTCGAACCCGCTCGGCCTGCGCGGCGGGGGCGAGGGCGGCACCACGCCCGCGCTCGCGGCCACCATCAACGCCGTCGTCGACGCGCTGGCCGAGCTGGGCGTGGAGCACCTCGAGATGCCCGCGACGCCGGAGCGCGTCTGGCGCGCGATTCAGGCCGCACGCCGCCCTTGACGACTCACCGCCACGGTGGTCTCATCAGCGCCACCGCCGCAGAGGAGGCCCCCCATGCCCCGCACCTATAACGTCATCGACGCCGACGGTCACGTGCTCGAGCCGGTGGACATGTTCGATAAGTACATGGACCCGGGCTACCGGGAGCGCGCGCCGCGAATGATCGTGGACACCGACGGCAAGGAGCGGCTGCTCATCGAGGGCAAGGTGCTGGGTAGCAAGAAAGGTCTCGGCCTCCTCGGGGCGATCGGCGCTCGCCAGGGCGACGTGTCCGACCTCACGATGAAATACGTCGATGGGCGGAAGGGCGGCTTCGACCCGCACGCCCGCATCGTGGACCTCGACCTGGACGGCATCGACGCGGCCTTCCTCTATCCCAGCGTCGGCCTCTTCGCCGGC
Organism: Candidatus Rokuibacteriota bacterium; assembly: GCA_003220335.1. Lineage (GTDB taxonomy): Bacteria > Methylomirabilota > Methylomirabilia > Rokubacteriales > CSP1-6 > AR12. Next base: position 845 of record QHSB01000569.1, on the reverse strand, counting down.
GCGATCCAGGATCCGAAGCTCGCGGCGGCGGTGTGCCGCGCGTACAACCGCTGGCTCGCGGACTACTGCGAGCCCTACCCCGACCGGCTCTTCGGCGTGGCCGCGCTGCCGATGCAGTCGATCGAGGCGGCCATCGAGGAGATGCGCTTCGCCCGCAAGGAGCTCGGCATGCGCGGCGGCTTCCTGCGCCCCAATCCGTACAACAACCGGATGCTGCACCACCCGGATTACCGGCCGTTCTGGGAAGAGGTGCAGGAGCTCGACTTTTCGATCGGCCTGCACGAGGGCTCCACCGGAGGCATGCCTCAGGTGGGCGTCGATCGCTTCGAGACGCGCGGGGCGCGGCACATCATCTCCCACACCATGGAGATGATGCTGGCCGCGATGAGCATCATCTGGGAAGGCGTGGCCGATCGCTTCCCGCGCGTGCGCGTCGGATTTCTCGAGAGCGGCGGCGGCTGGATCGCGCCGTGGCTCGACCGCATGGACCGGCACTTCGACGACGAGGGCTTCAACGACTCCGGGCTGTCGATGCGCCCGACCGAGCTGTTCCAGCGCAACTGCTGGATCTCGTTCGAGCCCGTCGAGCGCAGCCTGAACGTGCTCGCCGACTTCATCGGCCCCCACAAGATCCTCTGGGCGACCGACTACCCGCACCCCGACGGCTTCTTCCCCGGCGCGCCCAAGATGATCTCCGACCGGCCGGAGCTGTCGGCCGAGACGAAACGCCAGATTCTCGCCGGCGGGGCGAAAGGATTCTATAAGCTCTCGTAGCAGGCCCACTCGCGATCGGAAGGAGACGCAGCGATGGCAAATCTGAAGAACGTCGACGCGAGCTTTACGCA
>QHSB01000568.1 GCA_003220335.1 Candidatus Rokuibacteriota bacterium | reverse complement strand
CATGACGAGTGACAAGAAACCGGCCGCGTGGCTGAGTTATCTCGTCGAACGGGCCGGCGATGGCGGCGCCATCGCCGTGCACGAGCGCCTGGCCGTTGAGCGTCAGCGTACCTCGCGCAACCTGTAGCCAGCCGCGCCGCCGACGGCCAGCGCGTGGGTCACGCGCTGCTCCGGCGCCAGCACCGTCGCGTAGACTGCGGCGTCCTGGTTGATCGTCACCGAGCCGTCGCGTCCATCGGACGAGGCGATCAGCCGCAGTCGCCCGCGCTTGTCGGCGTCAGAAAACGTCTTCTGCTCGTATCCGGCGGCAGACCGTCCGCGCCGGCTCGATCCAGATCTCGAGCAGGTGCACCGGCTCCGTCTTGGAGGCGTTGTATTCGCTGTGGCGCACCCCGGTGCCGGCCGTCATGCGCGCCCTCGAGCCCGACGCGATCCTCGTTGATCACGCGCAGCGGACCCCAGCCCATGTGCCGCGGATCCCGGTAGTCCGTCATGGGCGGCTCACGACGGGTTGCGGCGTCGACGCGGCGGCCGTGATCGGCCCCGCGCGTTCCTCTCGCCACAGCAGCGGCAGCGCCAGCAACGGCACGAGGCCGATCGCGCCGACCGTGACCATCAGCCGGCCGAGGTTGCCGTAATCGTGCTGGCTGACGGCGAAGCCCTCGTTCAGGTAACGGGTGAAGAGCTGGCTGGCCGACAGCGCCAGGTTCATGAGCGAGGCCATGATGGCGAACATGGTCGCTTCGCCACCCCGCGGCGCCGTCTTGGCGATCAGCACGAGCATCGGCACCATGGCGAGCTGGTTGAGCGGCGCCGAGATCGTCGTGTCGATCAGCGCGAGGCTGCGCGCCGAGATTCCCAGCCAGTCCTGCAGCCCGTAAAAGAGCCCGATGTTCGGCAGATAGAGGATCGTGCCCGCCACGATGACCCAGAAGAGCGTGAAGCTCACCGGCCGCTCCACGATCGTGCGACGGAAGACGAGGAGGCCGATGAGGCCCAGCACCGAAGAGACCTGCGCCAGCAGCCCGAGGAAGCGCTCGTCGAAGCCGAGGCGGTCGATGGCCCAGTAGCTGTAGCCCTGACCCACGTCGGGCGTCGCGCGGAAGATGAAGATCACGAGCGCGGCCACCAGCACCGCGCGCGTCACTCCCATCCGCATGAGCAGAAATGACAGCAGCGCCGCGGAGACGACGAGCACGATCTCCTGGGCCCAGGCGATGCCCGACATCTCGAGCCCGACGCCGAGCGCGGCGTAGCCGAGACCGCCAAGGAGCACGAGCCGCGTACGTCCGCCGCCGAGCACGCCCGCCGCCGCCCGTGCCGCGACCGGCGGCGCATCGCGCCAGCGGGGAAGGAACGCGACGCTCAGCGCCACGACGATCGGCAGCGTCATCGCGCAGGCGAAGACGCCGCGCGATCCCAGGATGGCGACCAGCCAGCCCGAGGGAAGGCCCACCGCGATACCGCCCGCCAGGGTCGCCATCCGCCCCAGCGTCTGGATCTGACCGATCTCCTCGTCGTTGCGGGCGATCTCGACGCTGAGGGCGTCGGCGACGACGTCCTGGACCATGTAACCGATCGTCACGAGCAGCACGGCCGCGAGATAGGCGGCCTTGCTCCGAACCGTCGTCGCCAGGGCCGCGTACCCGCCGAGCGAGCAGAGGGCCCCGACGATCAGGTAGGCGCCGCGTCGGCTGCCGAAGATCGGGCGCACGTCCGAGGCGACGCCGACGACCATCTTCATGCTCCAGGGCAGGCCGAGCCAGAAAGCGATCCCCGCCGCCTCGCCCGGCGTCAGCCCGAGCGTGTCCTTCTCGAAGTAGAGCAGGGCGATGCTGGTGACCATGCTCGCCCCGAAGCAGAGGTAGGTGAGAAGAACCGGGAGGTAGGCGACGCGGAAGCCGCCGAACCACCGTCGAAACGCCGCGCCCACGATTTTCATCCTACTACTGAGTTCCTACGCCGCCCGGCATGGTAGGGACGGGGACGGTTGGGGAAGAACTTAGCGTCAGATTTGGGCGTTTACCGATCAGGGAGAAAGGTTGTTAAAACGAAATTTCAATATGTTATACCTCTATTCCATGATTGGCAGGACCTTTGCTCCCCTTTTCGACAGGATGCAATTCGTACATCGGGCCTTCGGGCGATGGCGGTCCAGGCAGCGGCCGCGTTACGCCCTGGCCCTGGCCGGTGGCGGCGTCATCGGTGGCATGTACGAGGTCGGGGCGCTCGCCGCGCTCGAGGAGCGGCTGAACGGCGCCGGCCATGGGTTCGACATCTACGTCGGCTGCAGCGCCGGGTCCGTGGTCGCCTCGCTCCTGGCCGGTGGCGTCCGCGCCCGCGACATCTATCAGATCCTCGAGGAGGACCTCGACGACCCGATCAACTTTCGTCGCAACGCCGTCTTCGCCGGCGACGCCTTCCGCCGCGCGTGCGGACGGTTCGGCCGGCTGATCTGGGCCTTCGGCAAGAGCGCCATCCGCGGCCGGGGCTCCATCCCAGACATGCTCGCGCGTGCCGAGCGCGACATGCCGCCCGGCTTCTTCTCGCTCGACGCGCTGGAGTCCTACCTGCGTACGGCCTTCGCCTCGCGCGGCCTCTCCAACGCCTTCGCCGAGCGGTCCCGAACGCTGCTCATCCCGGCCATCGACCTCAACACGGCCGAGCGCGTCGTCTTCGGCGCCGGCGAGCTGCGGGACGTACCGATCAGCCAGGCGGTGGCGGCGTCCTCCGCGATCCCCGGCTTCTTCGATCCGTACCCGATCGGCGGCCGTGACTACGTCGACGGCGGCGTCGGGTTCAGCGGTCACGCCGACCTCGCCGCGCCTTCTCTTCGGACCGTCGATGGGCTTCGAGGCCAGCCGCGCGGCGCTGCGCTACGGCTACGCGTCGACGAAGGAGTGGCTGGATCAGCAGGGCGCGCCGCTCGTTCGCCGCCTGTTGCTCGCGCCGGCTGCTTAGGCCGGCTCCTTAAGAGCGGTGTTAGAGGAGCGACCCGGCTTTGCCGGGGGCGCTCCGAACGTTGGGTTTGGGGGGTCATATCGGGGCGCCCTATCTAAGCCGTCGGTTTAGAGGGGCGACCCGGCTTTGCCGGGGCGCTCCGAACGTAGGGGGGTTTGGGGGGCCATATCGGGGCCCCCCATCTAAGCGGTCCGCCGCGCGAGGGCGCCGAGGCCGTCGTAGGCGGCGTACTTGTAGGCGTCGCCGAGCGACGGGTAATTGAAGACCGTGCTGATGAACGCGTCGATCGTCCCGCCCACCTGGAGCACCATCAACCCGACGTGCACGAGCTCGGCCGCGATCTCGCCGATGACATGCACGCCGAGCAGCGTCTTGTCGGGGTAGCGGAACACCAGCTTCAGCTCGCCGCCGAGGTCGCCGGCGATCTGACCGCGCGCGTTGGTGCGATAGAGCGCGCGGCCGACGCAGTAATCGATGTTCTTGCCGCGGCACGACTCCTCGGTCTCGCCGGCCATCGCGATCTCGGGGATGGTGTACACGGCCAGCGGGAAGATCGGCGCCACCGCCGTCTTGTACTTGAGGTCGAAGGCGTGGACCATGGCCACCCGCGCCTGCTCCATCGAGGTCGAGGCGAGCGCCGGGAAGCCGATCACGTCGCCCGCCGCGTAGATGTGCGGCACCGCCGTCTGGTAGCGGTCGTTCACCGTCAGCAGACCGCGCTCGTTGACGGCGACGCCCGCGCGGTCGAGGGCGAGCCCGGCCACGTTGGCCACGCGGCCGGCCGCCACCAGCACCGCGTCGGTCTTCAGCGCGTCGCCGCCCTTGAGGTCGAGCCGGATGCCATCGGCGTCGGTGTCGTAGCGGATCACCGTCTCGCCCAGCCGCACGTCGACGCCGAGCAATTGCATCTGCAGCCGCAGGCGGTCGGCCACCTCGCCGTCGAGGAAGCCGAGGAGGCGATCGCGGCCGTCGATCAGCGCGACGCGGATGCCGAGCGCCGCGAAGATCGTCGCGTACTCGCAGCCGATCACGCCGGCGCCGACCACGGCCAGGCTCTTCGGCAGCCGCGTCATCGCGAGGATCTCGTCGCTGTCGTGCACGCGGGGGTCGGCGAACGGCACGCCGGCCGGGCGCGTGGGCACGGAGCCGGTCGCGATGAGGACGACGTCACCGCGCAGCCGGCGCTCGCCCACGCGCACCGCGTGCGGGTCTTCGAACACGGCCTCGCCCCGGATCAGGTCGATCCGGTGATGCTCGATGTTGGCGTTCACCACCTCGCGGAGCGAGCGGACGACCTCCTGCTCGCGATACATGAAGTCGTGCACGGTGAGGTCGGGCTTGACGGAATAGTCGACCCCGTAGAGTCCCCGCTGCCGGAGCCCGGAGAAGTAGAGCGCGGTCTCGCGCAGGGTCTTCGACGGCACCGTGCCGGTGTTGATGCCGGCGCCGCCGACGTGCAGCGCCCGCTCGACGAGCGCGACGCGCTTGCCGAAGTACGCCGCCTGCGCGGCGCCTTTTTCTCCCGCGGGCCCGGATCCGATCACGACGAGGTCGTAGCGATCCACGCTCGCTTACCGTACGTCGGAAGAAGCGCCGGGTGCAAGGCCGACGATGCTATCGTGGACGGAGTTGGCCAAGCGTTACAAGCTCGGTTCGGATGAGATCCGGCCCCTCGCGCCGGGACGCGGGACCTGTCTCGCGAGCGACCACATCACGGTCGAAGGGCGGCCCGTCGGGTTCATGTATCGGGAGGAGCCCGACAGCGAGTTCGACAGCGGCTGGCGCTTTCTGAGCGGGCTCGAGACGGACGCCTACGTGGACGACCTGGCCAACGTCGGCCTCCACGACGTCAACACCATCGCCAATTACGATCCCGACGTCATCCCGCTGCTCGACGCGCCTGCAGGCTCCGCCTTCGAGCGCGACGACGACGGGCGCTTCTTTTCGGTCGGGTTCGAGCCTCCGGAGGACTGATGGCGCGACGACTGGCCACGCTCGCGGTGTTCGTCGTCGTCGCCGCGCTGCACTTCGTGCTCAGCGTCGCGGGGCAGGTCCTC